>JAQVHG010000008.1 GCA_028696365.1 Methanofollis sp. | reverse complement strand
CAAATGAGCCAAGAAAGATGTTGACGATGATCAAGTCGACCTGGAGGAAGAGCAGCGACCCAATCTCGTTGACAAGCATCCAGCTCCCAAAGACCGACATCTCCTTGAGAGTGCCTCTGTGAAAGGATTTGATCCTGACCGAGAGCTGGGGGGTGAGCACGCGCCAGGCGCCGACCATGAGGAAGAAGAGGAAGAAGGAGGTCACGAGATAGGCGACCCCGACATAGCCGAGACGGGGTGAGACCCAGAGGAAAAGGACGACGATGATCCCGACTTCAAGGATACGGCCGAAGGCCTCGACGATGTTGTAGAGGTCAAGGCGGTTGTGGGCAAAGAATGAGACGCTGAAGGTGCTCCCTATCGTCCTGATCAGAAACGCAAGATGGATCCCAAGGAAGAGATAGACGACATCGGTCAGTTCGCCTGAAGGGACATTGAAAACAGCGTCGACATTGAAAGCGAGAAGGAAGACAACCGGGACGATCAGGAAGAGGGTGAGCCCAAGGATCCCAAATAAGGCGGTGTTGAAGGTATTGTTGGCACGGCCGTATTCCTGGCGTTGGAGGTCGACGGTGAGGTAACGTGCGACGGTGAAGTTGAGCGAACGGGTGGCGAGGCCAAGATACGTCGTGATGGTGACAGCCAGGGGTATGAGCCCATATGCGGCGATCCCAAGGGTCGAGATAAAGAACGGGGTAAGCCAGAACCCGGTAACGATATTCACCACAAACAGGAGAATGTTGGAGATCAGGTTGAGAGGGAACTGTCCCGCAAAACTTCTGTTCACCTTGGTGTGATTCTGATCGTCCATCTCCCCCCCATGGAAAAATAATGGCCTTAGAGAGGGGATGTGTGATACTCCTTGGTCGCTCCCCCCGGAGAAGAGAGGTGGATGGTGAATAAATACATTTCTGTCCTCCACCAGAGCGCGGGACTGAGAAAATTATATATGTCAGGGTGGCAGCCAGAATTATCAGATGGCATGAATCCTAAAGGGAGAGTGCCCGAGGTCTCGGTGGTCGTCCCCCTATATAACAAAGGTCCATATATCGAGCGGGCACTTCGATCGGTTCTTTCCCAGACGTTCCCTGATTTCGAAGTGGTCGTCGTGGACGATGGTTCCACCGACGGGGGCGACCTCCTGGTCAGAGGGATGCGTGATCCCAGGGTGAGGCTCGTTAGCCAGGATAATAAGGGTGTTTCAGCGGCGCGTAACCGAGGGGTATGCGAGGCGCGAGCCAGATGGATCGCCTTTCTCGATGCCGACGACGAATGGATGCCCGCGTTTCTTGCGAATGTGATACGGTTGCGAGAGGAGTTTCCTGGGGCTGGGGCCTATGCCACTGCATGGATGAAGGTGGAACATGAAGGAGGGGAGAGGCGGCCGGCGACGTACCGGAGGTTGCCTCCTCCGCCATGGGAGGGGTATCTCCCGAGTTATTTCCTTGCCGCGGCAAATGCCAGTCAGCCGGTGATTTCGTCGGCAGTGATGGTGCCAAAGGAGGTCATCCTTGAGGTCGGGGGGTTCCCTGAAGATACGCTGGTGGGAGAAGACCTGACCACCTGGTTCAGGATCGCTCTCACCAAAGAGATCGTCTTCACCTGGGAGTATGGGGCGGTCTATCATATGGAAGCAGCAAATCGGACTACTGATGTTGGGCGAGATCCATACTGGACGCATAATATCATCGATGAGGCGCGGTTGGCTCTGAAGGAGAACCGGGTGCCAGAGAAGAAAATTTCTGAGGTAAAGGAGTTTATCGCAGGGAAACAACTCTACCTTGCCGCGTCTATGCTCAGTCGGGGGATGCGGATGGAGGCGCAGGAATATTTGAAGGGGTGTGTGACTGAATATTTTTCCACAGAAAAAATGCGTCTCTCTTTCTTGGCCGCCCTGCCCAGCTGGGCCTATCTTGCTCTCTCAGGCGCACATCAGCGGTCCCGAGGGTTGGAGTGAGGAGCCTGGCAGAAGAATGTAGTTTGAAGATCGGGCTCTGTAGAAATCCTCTTGATGAATCTCTCTGTCTGGGGGCGTGGCCACCCCCAGCGAGATGATGTGGAAGGCAGGAGAATCACGCGTGCACCTATAATTCGTAAGGGTTCCCACAGAGCCCGAAAACCAGAGATTCACTGAAGAACAGATATCTTCCAATCAAGAAAATGCGGAGAATTTTCTGTACGAGGTCATCCCAAAACTCTCCGGCCCTTCCCTTCCCCTCGGAGTAGATCGCGAAGGATGACAGTTGAGAGATCCTCATCTCTTTGTAGTGCAACCATGCATCCATCGCCTTCCCTTACGCTTCTGCCTGGGGCGCTGCCCCCGGACCCCCAGGATTGCGATTAGGTCGGGATGACTGCAGTTATAGAATAACCATACCAAGGGGGTGCGATCCCCGTCACTCTTCATCAGCGGGGGTTCTGGGGGGCAGCAAGCCCTCCGGTCGAGGATAGGGTTTAGAATCCATAGAAGGAAGTGCTTCAGTTCGAGGAGATGTTCACCCAAAGAATGTTTTGGGATACGCTCTACATGAAAAAATTTTCATATTTTTTCTTCACATGAAATCTTCGATTGTCTGTGTTCTCAGGTTCCCTCTTGTCGCATTCCCCTGACCCCAGAATGAAGATAAGGTCAAGAAGGCACAATCGATGAAGATGATAAGGGGTCCACCGTACTCCATCCTATCCTGACGCAAGGGGATCAGGGGCGGTAAGCACCTCGACACAGAAAACTATGATGAGGATCTCTACAAAGATAGGAGTTCTGGCTCTGTAAAAACCCTCACCTCTTGTGTGGGGGAGACGTGGGTCACCCGCCTTCCCACCTCTTTAGCCGGGGGCGCTGCCCCCGGACCCCCGGGACCATGATAGGGACGGGGAGGCACAATCGATGACCATAAAGAGAGTGTTGCCGTCCACGATCAATCGTGTGGCGGGGGGTTCGGGGGGCGGGCAAGCCCCCCGTCAGAGAGATTCATCAAGAGGATTTCTACAGAGTTGGTTCTATCTCTTCACATTAAGACTCACATGTGTCTCCGTCACGTTCTGGTTCTGGTTCTCTGGAGGGGCGACTCTTTTGATCTCATCTTCAAGAGTGGGGAGGACGATGATCTCGCCCTCCGCTTTTGATGCGCCACCAGGACCAACGACTGTGAAGGTGACGGTGTAGTTTCCTGGCTCGTCGTAGTTATGAACTGTTGTGGGTTCAAGAGAGAATGATCCATCACCGAAGTCCCAGGAATGGTTTGTCACCATACCGATCGTGGTGTCAGTGAACTGCACCGTGAGGGGTGCTTCACCTGAGGTGACGTTCGTCTCGAACGCGGCGTCCAGGAGTGCGGTTCCGTTGTTCTCACCCATTGGGACTACTTCGATGAACTGGACCTCTATGGGAGTATCGCCTGATATGCTGTCTGCACTCTTACCGTCCTTCAGCATATTTGGATCGCCTCTCAAGAACGTTTTCGCGACAGTGTCGCTCCCTGCGCTATTCTTAACGGTGAGTTTCACCGTATAATACCCATAAGGCATGCGATGGTAACTATGGAATGGGTCCGGATCAGTCGAGGTCTCACCGTCACCGAAGTCCCAGAAGTAAGACCGAGGGAATGTACCAGTACATTTATTGAAGAACTGGATACTGCCCAGATCATCGCTCAGAGTTGTTGCACTGAAATCGGCAGTCGGTGGTTCGGCTTCCCCTTTAGTGATCTCGAAGGCGTCAAAACTACCTGCGCCTTCTGGGAATGTCAGCCGCAGTACATGCTGGCCAGCCGGCAGATTGATCTCCCCACCGTACTCTATCTCAAAGGAATCTATGGCCCCGGTGTTCGGGCAGACGATCCTCACGGCTTCTAAACCGTCCACCGAGAAGATACAATTTTTTCCGTCCTCAATACCTCCCAGGTTGAAGGATGTCAGGTACGTCCCAGCAACTGGGATATCGACAGTATACTCCAACCATTCTCCCGGTTTGATGGAGGTAACAGCCTCCCGATCCAACCACTCGATATCCACACCCTCAGATGGCCTGTAAGACCCACCACGATTCACCCCTGGATCGCTGTCATGGTACGCGACCCCTTCGCCACCTACATCAAAGTCCTCAGCCTCGATATAGCATGGGAGTTCGTGATGTCTGTAGGGACCCTGGCCGTCATTATCAGTGACGGTGATCGTACCTCTGGATGAGGTCGATCCGTACTGATTTTCAACAGTCAGGACTACATCATATATCCCTACTTTGGTAAACTCATGGAACGGGTTTTCATCCTCAGAAGTCGTGCCGTCACCGAAGTCCCAGGAGTACGAGAACGGGTGAGTCCCGGTGACACTGCTGATGAACTGCACTGTCAGAGGTACTTCGCCGGAGGTTATGTTGGCCTCAAAACTGACCTCACCAAGGCCAGGTCCATAATGATTGAAATATCTTGTTACGTGGGAACTACCTGCACTGTTTGTGACTGTGAGTGTGATTTCATAGTTCTCAGAGTTCTCACTGACATAGAAGATATGATATGGATTCTCTGTTGTCGATGTTTGTCCGTCGCCGAAATCCCAAGAATACGTCATAGGATGGGTACCGGTTGACGTGCTCACCAGGCGATATGAATCAGACATAGGAGGAGTACGATGATCAAGCTGTTTCAGTGCAAAGTCCGCGACTGGCGGTTCCACCGCACCCCCTTTAGTGAAGGTGACGGCATCGAGATTCACTCCCCCGTCTGGGAAGGCGAACCTGAGCACGTGCCGACCGTCGGGGAGATCGACCTCTGCATCGACACTATGGAAGGTCTCACCTGGTCCGGCCATCATGGCAGGCACCCGCACCGCCTCTGACCCGTCTACTGAGAGGACACAGTGTTTTACGATATAATATTCATCGGGATCGTCAGGGACCATGTGGAAGGTCGCCATATATTCGCCGGCTTCAGGGATGTCCACAGTGTATTCCACCCACTCAAGCGGGTTGGTATCCACGATCGCGATTGCTCCATCCATCTCCCCAAGATCGACGTCGTCCGAACGATAGGTTGAATCGCCCCTGTTTCTGGGTTCAGCGTCATAGTATGCGACATATTCTCCACCATGGTCGTAGTCCTCAGCCTCGATGCGGCATGGAAGGGTGTGGTTCTTGAATGGATACTGGACCTGACCTGGTGGGGTGACGGTGATCTCTTTAAGGACAGCATCATAATTTGCTTCAAGTTTCACCCTATATTCTCCTGGATTCTCAAAAACATGGACAGGATGCTGTTCGGTCGAAGTCCCGCCGTCTCCAAAATACCACTGCCAATCCACTGCAGAATCGGATGTGTCGGTGAACTGTACCGCGAGTGGAGCCTCGCCTGAGGTGACATTTGCTGAGAAATCCGCAACTCTCGGCGACGGCGGCCCCTCCTTCGTGAAGGTGAGAGCGTCGGTGTTCACCCACCCTTGTGGGAAGGTGAGCCGAAGGATGTGTATTCCCGCTGGCAGGTCGACCTCGGTCTCGACGGTCTCGAAGGTGCCCCATCCGCCGGTGTTCGGTGCGGTTACCTGTCCGACCTCGGTGCTGTCCACCGAGAGAACGCACTCCTTCCCGTCCTCGGTAGTGGCAAGGAGGAACCCGGCGGTGTACCTACCTGCTTCCTCGATCTCGACGGTGTACTCGAGCCACTCTCCAGGATAGGCGTATGCGATGGTGACGATATCATCCCAGAGTTCGAGGTCGACATCGTCAGAACGGTAGTCTGTGTTGCCCTGGTTGCCAGCCTCAGTGTCGTGGTATGCGACCCCCTCGCCGCCGAGGTCATAGTCCTCGGCTTCGATACGGCCAGGGAGGGCGTGGTCCTTGAAGGGCGTCTGCCCACCGCCTGGTGCAAGGACGGTGATCGTCTTCTCTACAGAGTCAGATCCCCCCCCTGGCCCGGTGACGGTCAGAGAGGCGGTGTAGATGCTTGGGTTCTCGTAGACATGCACTGGATTTTCTTCGGTCGAAGTTTCGCCGTCACCAAAGGTCCAGGCGCATTCGGTCGCGTGGAGCGAGGTGTCAGTGAACTGCACCGATAGCGGTGCCTCGCCTGAAGAGGGGGCGGCGGTGAAACTCGCGACCGGCTGCGGATAGCCGACCACAATGAGATCTTCACGGACGAGTGTGTCCTCTCCGGCTTCGTTCTGCACGGTAAGAGTTACAGAGTAAGTGCCCTCATCGGCATAGACATGTACCGGATTTTCTTTGGTCGAAGTCTCACCATCCCCGAATTCCCAGGAATATGTGAGCGGCGGAGTGCCGGTGGACTGGCTTGTAAACTGCACCGTCAGGGGCGGTTCGCCAGAGGTGACATTTGCCAAGAAGTCTGCCACCGGCGCTGCCGGGCCCTCCCTCGTGAAGGTGAGAGCGTCGGTGTTCACCCAGCCCTGCGGGAAGGTGAGCCGAAGGATGTGTATTCCCGCTGGCAGGTCGACCTCGGTCTCGACGGTCTCGAAGGTGCCCCATCCACCAGTGTTCGGTGCAGTTACCCTTCCTACTTCAGAACCGTCCACCGAGAGGACGCACTCCTTCCCGTCCTCGGTAGTGGCGAGGAGGAACCCGGCGGTGTACCTACCTGCTTCCTCGATCTCGACAGTGTACTCAAGCCACTCGCCAGGATAGGCATATGAGGTCGCGACTGCATCACCCCAGAGTTCGAGGTCGACATCGTCAGAACGGTAGTCTGAGTTGCCCTGGTTGCCAGCCTCAGTGTCGTGGTACGCCACCCCCTCGCCGCCGAGGTCATAGTCCTCGGCTTCGATACGGCCAGGGAGGGCGTGATCCTTGAAGGGTGTCTGCCCCTCCAGCCCGGTGACGAAAATCTTCTTCTCAGCAGATGCAGTGCCGCCCGGCCCGGTGACGGTCAGGGAGGCGGTGTAGGTGCCGAGGTTCTCGTAGACATGCACTGGATTTTCTTCGGTCGAAGTTTCGCCGTCACCAAAGGTCCAGGCACATTCGGTCGCGTGGAGCGAGGTGTCAGTGAACTGCACCGATAGCGGTGCCTCGCCTGAAGAGGGGGCGGCGGTGAAACTCGCGATAGGTTCCTGGTAGCCGACCGAGATCAGATCGTCGTGGATGAGCGTATCTTCGCCAGCCTCGTTCTCTACGGTGAGAGTCACCGAGTACGTGCCCTCATCGGCGTAGATGTGTGCCGGATTTTCCTCGTTTGAGGTGTTGCCGTCCCCGAACTCCCAGGAGTAGGATAGCGGCGGGGTGCCGGTGGACTGGCTCGTGAACTGCACCGTCAGGGGTGGTTCACCTGAGGTGACATTTGCCGAGAAGTCTGCCACCGGCGCCGCCGGGCCCTCCCTCATGAAGGTGAGAGCGTCGGTATTCACCCACCCTTGTGGGAAGGTGAGCCTGAGCACATGCATCCCGGTCGGCAGGTCGACCTCGGTCTCGACGGTCTCGAAGGTGCCCCATCCACCAGTGTTCGGTGCAGTTACCCGTCCGACCTCGGTGCCGTCCACCGAGAGGACACACTCCTTCCCCTCCTCGGTGGTGGCAAGGAGGAACCCGGCAGTGTATGTCCCAGTCTCAGGGATATCGACGGTGTACTCGAGCCACTCCCCAGGATAGGCATATGAAGTGGCGACTGCATCGCCCCAGAGTTCGAGATCGACATCGTCAGAACGGTAGTCTGAGTTGCCCTGGTTGCCAGCCTCAGTGTCGTGGTATGCGACCCCCTCGCCGCCGAGGTCATAATCCTCGGCCTCGATACGGCATGGCAGAGCGTGGTCCTTGAAGGGCGTCTGCCCACCGCCTGGTGCAAGGACGGTGATCGTCTTCTCTACAGAGTCAGATCCCCCCCCTGGCCCGGTGGCCGTGAGTTTCACCGTGTAGATCCCAGGCTCGGTATAGGTGTGGGCTGGATCCTGCACATTTGACGTCTCGCCGTCACCGAAGTTCCATTGCCAACCGGTGACATGGCGAGAGGTGTCGGTGAACTGTACCGCCAGTGGCGCCTCGCCCGAGGTGACATTTGCAGTAAAGCCTGCCTGGACTGTGGGATGACTGACCCCGATCAGATCCTCCTTGACCACAGTGTCGCTCCCTGCGTCATTGGTCGCGGTGAACTGTACGGTATAGACTCCTTCGTCGGCATAGGTGTGGACCGGGTTTTTATCAGTCGAAGTACCGCCGTCTCCGAAGTCCCAGGCATAGGTGAAAGGCCCATCCCCGGTCACCTGGCTGGTGAAGCGGACTGCCAGCGGGGGTGCGCCAGAGGTGGTGTTGGTTGAGAAATCTGCCACCGGCACGGCTGGTCCCGCCCTGGTAATCTCAAAGTAGTCCAGGTTCAGTCCCCCACCCATTGTAAGCCTGATCACGTGACGACCTTTTGAGAGGGTGACCGAATGGGATGCGTCCACGGAGGTAAATCCAGACCATCCATTCTTTGGCACACTCACCGTTGTGATGTACTCGCCGTCCACAGCGAGGTCAAATGTCTGGCCTTCAAGGTCGGACGTCGTCCTGAAAGAGAAGAGATACTCGTCGGCATCTAAGACATCTACAGTATACTCAAGCCACTCGCCTTTTGCAGTGTAGGAGACATCGACGACCCCAAGATCTTCCCATATCTCGATGTCCACATCGTCATTTCTGAAGGCACCACCCTGGTTCCCCCTAGTGGCATCGTGGTAGGCAACACCCTCGCCACCATAGTCGTACTCCTCGGCCTCCACCCGACAGGGAGCAGTCCGTTCTACATAGGGCTCTGACTGGTCGCTACTCACGATGACATACTCTCTCTTCACCTCTTTTGCACTCCCATGGGTGTTGGTGACTTTAAAAGACACAGTGTAGCGGCCTGGAGATGAGTAGATATATTCTGCATCTTTTTGAGTCGAATCGATGACGTCGTCTCCGTTAAAGTCCCATGCATACTCAAATGGAGGGTCGCCGCCAGGGAGTCCGATGAACCTCACCCTGAGCGGGCTCTTCCCATTCTGTGGGTCTGCTGAGAAATCTGCTGAGATCCCTGAAGGGCGTGTAAGGGCTGGAGAGAGAACCTCGTACCACCGTTCGGCCATCTTGTTCTCCCCTTCGTGATTTGGATGCAGTTGGTCCCTGAAGTCGTTGTTGAGATCAAACCCTGTGTTCTGGTCGACATGGATGACCCGTGACTGAGAGGTGTTCAGTGACCTGACCAGGCCCGGGATCTTTGCATTGAATGCGTCTACATATTGCGTGAGAAATGAGATCTTCATCGGGATGATCTCGGCGATATAGATGGTGACTCTCGGGTTGTATTCCCTTAACTCCCCAACGACTGCTCTGAGATCTTCGACGGTCGCGGTGGCTACTGCGTCAGGGGTGTCTGGGTACCCCTGCTGAAGGATGTCATTGGTGCCGAGATGGATGAGGACATGATCAGGGACCTCTCCCCTTGTTTCGAGTGTCTCTAGCCAGGTCGAGAGATCTCCGTTCTGAGGTTCGTATTCTAGGTTCCCAAAAGCGATATGATCTGTCCGCCATCCTGGGTGCCCTTCATTGTCCTTGTCAAAATTAAGCTGGAAATCTGGTTCTTGTCGCGTCCCGACAAAATCCACCCTATACCCATTCTCATTCAAGAGGTTCCAGAGATGGTATCGGTAGCTCGGATAGTTCACACCGCTCTGCGTATCGATCGCCCCTGATGTAACAGAATCTCCAAGAGGCATGATCTTTGTCTTATCATCTGCCGCCAGGACTGTACCGACAGCAGCAATACAGAACAAAATTATCAATAGTGGGATAATGCGTCTCGTAACCGTCCCCCCCAATATACTTTGGAATGGATGAGAGATATCACATCTATTATATATAAATTTCTCAACATTATGAGAATTTTAGGAAATTAGATAAGAAATTATGGATTAATATCTGCAAAAATTATTTTTAAACAGAATTTAATGGTATATCGCCGTCAAATGTAGAATGTATGAATTTTTGGCAATAGTATGCCTGGGACAGGATCGCCACAATACATATATACAAAGTACCTCCCCAAAGAGAGTCCAGACGGGGGAGACAAGGTGGAGAGAGATAAAGTCGCCATCCTGATCATCAACTGGAACGGCAGAGAGGACACGCTGGAATGTATCAGGTCGCTGCAGGAACAGGACTATCCTGCCTGCGAGATCATCGTCGTCGACAATGGCTCGACCGACGGTTCGGCCGATGCCTTCAGAGCCGTCGACCCCCCGGTGGTGCTCATTGAGACCGGGAAGAATCTGGGGTTTGCAGGCGGGATCAATCTCGGCGTCAGATATGCAATGGAGCATGAGATTCCCTACACCCTCATCTACAACAACGACACCATCGCCGACTCCAGGATGGTGAGCAGCCTGGTTGAAGTCCTTGAATCAGATCAGAGCGTGGGGATCGTCACCGGCAAGGTCTATGATTACTATATCCCGGACCGTCTCCTCGTGGTGGGCAAAAAGATCAACTTCTCCACCGGCCAGATGTTCAATGAAGGATATTCAGAGACCGACCAGGGGCAGCACGACGAGGTCCGCGAGTATTCTTATATCGATGGAGTCTTCTGGCTGTCAAGGACAGAAGTATTTGAAAAAGTTGGGTTTTTTGACACCGGATATTTCTATCAGTTCGAGGAGGTGGATTTCTGTGCCCGGGCAAACCCGCATTATCGGATCCTCTATACACCAGATGCAAAGATCTGGCACAAGGGTGGGAGGAGTGTCGGCGGGCGGAAGAGTCCAACAGAGGTCTATTACTTTGCCAGGAACAAGTTCATCTTTATGCGCCGGTATGCCACCAAAAAACAGTTCCTGACATTTCTTCTCCACCAGGCCCTGGTGGACAACCCCAGAGAACTCGGCGGGGCACTCATAAAAGGGCGGTTCAACACGTGTGTACCGCAGATCCGAGGAGTCATGGACGGGGTCCGCCATGCCATGGCAGGGCCCCAGTCCAGTCCCGGAAAATAAGGGGGATGAAGTCCAACGGCAGGACGCCGGACCACACCCCATTCAAGAGCCGGATGCGTTGGCAAAGGAGAACTTGTCGAGGTTCAGAGAACCGTCGAACGCTACCCTGATGGTGTGTTCACCGCCAGGGAGTGCAATGCTCTTCTCCACCGTGGTGAACTTCCCCCACGATCCGGTGTTTGGCGAGGTCACGGTTGTGACCTCTTTGCCATCGACGAGCATCTTCATAGACTGCCCGTTCATAGCAGAGGCGACGGTGAATGTGGTGTCATAGGTCCCTGCTTGTGGGACGTCAACGGTGTACTGGAGCCATTCGCCAGGGAAGGCATAGGCAATGGTGGTGACACCATTCTTTTCCCAGTACTCGATGTCGACACCGTCTTCACGGTACGCACCGCCCCTATTCTCTGCGTCCCTGTCATGGTAGGCGACACCTTCGCCACCCTTGTCATAGTCTTCAGCCTGGACAGTAAAGGAGACCGCGTCCTGGCCACTGGTACTGGTGACTGCGACCTTGTCAAGGTTCAGGGATCCTTCGAAGACGAATCTGATGGTGTGCTCACCGGCAGGGAGTGCAACACTCTTCTTCACCGTGGTGAACTTCCCCCACGATCCTGTGTTCGGGGAGGTCACAGTTGCGACCTCTTTGCCGTCGACGAGCATCTTCATAGACTGCCCGTTCATGGCTGAGGCGACGGTGAACGCACAATCGTACGTCCCGGCCTCGGCGACGTCAACGGAGTACTGGAGCCACTCGCCCGAATAGGCGTAGGCGATGGTGGTGACACCGATCTTTTCCCAGTGCTCGATATCGACGCCGTCATTGCGGTATGCCCCGCCTTCGTTCACGGCGTCGGTGTCATGATAGGCGACGCCCTCGCCGCCTTTGTCATAATCTTCGGCTTCAAATGATCCAGGGAGTGCAATTGTCGCCTTGTTTCCTGAGTCAGAACCTGACGACCCAGATGCTGAGAGCACCATCTTGTCAAAGTTCAGAGAGCCGTCGAAGACAACTCTGATGATGTGCTTCCCAGCAGGGAGTGCAACACTCTTCTTCACCGTCGTGAATTTTCCCCACGATTCGGTGTTCGGGGAGGTCACGGTCGCGGCCTCTTTGCCGTCGACGAGCACCTTCATGGACTGCCCGTTCATGGCTGAGGCGACAGTGAACGCACAATCGTACGTCCCGGCCTCGGCGATGTCAACGGTGTACTGAAGCCACTCGCCAGGGAATGCATAGGCGATGGTGGTTGCACCGGCCTTCTCCCAGTACTCAATGTCTACGCCGTCCTTGCGGTACTCCCCGCCCTCGTTCACGGCGTCGGTGTCATGATAGGCGACGCCCTCGCCGCCTTCGTCATAATCTTCAGCCTCAATGGTGCCTGGGACGGTGGCACCTTCATCAGTGCCTGAACCGTCTTCTGAACCAGAGTCATCGCCAGAGCCGTTATCCGGGTTTGAGCCGGAGGTGGTGTTCCTGGCAAAGGCGATCTTGTCCAGGTTCAACGAACCATCGAAGGCGACCTTGAATGTGTGGTCTCCCTCAGAGAGTTCGAAGGTCTTTCTCACCGTCGTGAACGTACCCCACGAACCGGTGTTCAGGGCTTCAACGGCGGCGATCTCCTCGCCATCGACGAGCACCTTCATAGACTGCCCGTTCATGGCGGATGCGACGGTGAAGTCGACGTCATAGGTCCCTGCCTCGGTGACATTGACCGAGTACTGGAGCCACTCGCCTGGATAAGCATAGGCGATAGTGGTTGCACCGACCTTCTCCCAGTATTCAATGTCGACGCCGTCCTTGCGGTACTCCCCGCCTTCGTTCACGGCATCGGTGTCATGATAGCCGACACCCTCTCCGCCCTGGTCATAGTCCTCGGCCTCGACCGTGCCGGGGAGAGTGTGCCTCTCCACCGGCTCAGGGGTCGGGTCGGGGTTCGGGTCAGGATTTGGGGTTGGGGTCGGGGTGGGGTCCACCGGATCGGTGGACCGTGTGATCTTCAGTCCTGCAGTGTCCACACCTGACGACGGCGAGACGATCTTGTACGGGTTCTCCGCATAGTCGCCTGTTGCCGTCCCTTCGAGGACGCTGTTCACACCATAGTGCGAATACAGGATGTTCTCAGGCCCGCCTTCGATAGTCAGGTCGAAGTACGAGTTCTGGCATGGCAGATCCCGACCAAGCGCTGGGTAATACTTCCCGAGCCTGATCATGTAGCCGTCGACACCCTTTGCGTTGATGATCTTGAAGTTCTCGAACCTCACGTCATTGGTGTTCGAGGCATCGATGGCATACCCGCCCGCGTTCTCGCTCACACAGTTGGTGAAGACATTCTGAGATTTGAAGCCGTTCCAGTGGATCAGGAAGTAGTCAGAAGCTTCCGAGTCCTTGGAGTAGCAGTTCTCAAACTTCGCACCATTCGACGACCAGATCATGAACCCGTGGTGGTTCCCGATCGCGGTGCAGTCCTTCACCGTGACACCATTGTTAAGGAAAAACCCTGCTCCAAAGATGAGGTTCATATCCTTCTGGGTGTCAGATTCAGGGAAACGTGCCTGTTTCCTGATACCGTTGTACTTGCTTGTACAGTTCTCGAAGACGACGTTCTTCACTGTGGGGGCCGGTTCAATGTGGAAGCCGGATTCCCAGTTGTCCTCTGCGTAGCAGTCTTTAATCAGTGCGTTCTCAAGGTCGTTGTGCTCTGAGAGAATGAATCCTGCAGTCCATGGGTGCGAGTTGTCATCGGCACCACACCTGATTGCTTTGCAGTTTTCATACGTGATGTCAGAGACCTTCAGGCCGGCACTGGTTGCATCGATGTTGAACCCTGTCCAGGTCAGATCGATAGCGGTGCAGTCCTTGAACGAGATGTCAGTGAGGTCGTGCCCAGGGCACCAGACCGTGAAACCACCGTTCATCCGTGTGTCACCGGTTACGGTCACACTCTGGACTGAGACATGGCTATACTGGATCCAGATAGCACCTTGGCCTGAAACTGTGAAACCCTCAAGGTGGGTGTTCTCGTTGGCGAATACTCCGTCCCAGGTACCGCGGATATCGATCCTGGTCTTGTCTTCGCCTGAACCCATGAGCGTTGTTCCCGGAGCCATCTTGATACTACCTTCAGTGTGATACGTCCCGGCAGCAAGGCGAACCGTGCCACCGTTCCCGGCCGCGTTGAGAGCATTTGTGATCTCAACTTGGTCGGATTTACCGTCACAGACATAGTCTGCCTGTGTCTTTGCTTCCTGCGAACTGTCAGCGGCGGCCACGTCGAGAGTGGCAGCAGCACTGACCACTGGCACCAGGCATATGAGCACTGACGCCAGGAGCAGGAGGCGCAACATTGATCTATTCATGGAATGTTCCTCAAGTTCATCCCCCCGTCAAGATCAATTTTCACACAATGTACTTTTAAACATTGTGATTGAGAATTATTCAATCTCCAAAAATATTTCACGAATTTGACATTAAAGGAAGGAGATGCGAAATAATTTCCACAAAATCATGAGCCATATATCGTCGAATTATTATCAGGTTGAGGAACGATTCTGGACGATATGCCGGATATTGATCTGGAATTCATTGTTAAAATGGCTATCTGATGCTTGGGATAATATACAACCGGATGCCCCCAATAAAACGATTTGAATATAAACAAAATATCGCCTGTTTTGACATATGTGGGCACGAACGCTCGGATCATCCCAGAGCGCAAGTAAATATAATTTCCGGAAAAAAATCGAATATTCATATGGATGCATAATTGAAATCCACAAAATTTTAGAGAAAATACCAGTTTAGATAAGATATGACCAATTTATTGTTGCCCAGAATAAATAAATCTTCAAAAGAGAGCACAATGTCATTTATTTTAACTGGTAAAAATATGAGAAACCCGTGAAAAGATTTCTCGAATAACGTCAATCATCGGACCGATAATCGGAACCCCTGGCCGCCTTTCCTCAGCATATATCTCTACATCTTCTGAGACCGAGAAATTAGAGACCACAACATTGCCCCAGGCCTCGTTCCTGATCCCTGCAGCGGCAGAATTCCCAATAATTACTGTATCCCTGACACTCACTGTACCGGCATCAGGAAGTGTCTCACTGACACGGACCGCTGCTTCTGAATCCCCCATCGAGATCCGCATCCCTTCAATAGTGACGCCCCGAGTCGTCTTCCCTCCGATCGCCCGCTGACCGTCATTGGCGATCAGGATAGGACATGATCCAGAGGTCTCTATATCTCCTGAGAGGGTGAGGTCACGCCCGAGATATATGTAGACAATATTCGGGGAACTCCCTCCGATGATATTCATATCAAATGAAGAATCCTCACACGGAAAATCATAGTCGAGAGAGGGTTCATATCCACCGATCTGGATGCATGAATGCCCATCTCCAGTCGGAGAATATACTGTGAAGTTTTCAAATCTGAGGTTTGCAGCATTCCTGATAGACAAAGCATGCCTTCCGGCTTCGGTGCTTGTACAATCTATAAATGAGTTCCCGCTCGTATAGCCACTGTGATGAACGATAGCGTAGTCGTCTGCAAATGATCGCACCGCAGAGCAGTCTTCAAGAAGGGCCCCATCAGTTGACCAGAAGAAAAAACCGCGGTAATTTCCTTCGGCAGTACACCTCTTCAAGTTAGATGCTTTGTTCCCAGTAAACCCTGCACCGAAGGTCAGGCTGTTCGATTCAGGGGAGTTTGATGGAGGGAAAAGCTGATTTTTTCTGATGCCATTCCTCACCGCAGTACAGTTCTCGATCAGCACATTCTTAACCTCGACTCCGGCCTCGATATGAAAACCAGACTCCCAGTTGTCCTCAGCATAACAGTCCTTGACGACCGCATCCTCAAGATCGTTGTGTTCTGCAAGAATAAATCCTGCAGACCAGGGATGCGAATTGTCATCTGCGCCGCACCTGATCGCCTGACAGCGTTCATAGCGCAGATCCCGTACCAGGATTGGATCTCCTCTCCCGTCCACATTAAAACCTGTCCAGGTGAGGTCAATGGCGGTGCAGTCCTCAAAGACCACATCCTCAATAACCTGGTCCTCTGCCCAGACAGTGTACCCGCCATTCATCCTTGGGGCGCCGGTGACAGTCACCTGTTTGACTAGGACATGACTCCCCTGGATCCAGACCGCACCATGGCCTGTGACCGTCAGGTCATGGATGGAGGTGTGGTCATTTGCCATCACCCCAATCCACTTATCTGCGAAGTTCAGGATCGTCTCCTTTTCACCTGAACCCTCTAGATGACGGCCATCTCTGAGTTTAACCGAATCGTCGCAATAATATGTCCCTGGCTTGAGAATGACCTTCCCCCTCTCTCCGGCCTTCTCCAACGCGGCATTGATCTCGACCTGATCAGAGATCCCGTCGCAGACATAATCAACTCCTCGTGCCTCTGAAGATCCGCCAGCAGTAACGGTAATAACGCCTGCAGATACTGGTACTCCGTATAGGATCGGGAGCATTAACACGACAAAGAGCCATGGCGCGCTTTGCTGGCCCATGCCCCCATGAAGGACGTGATATGATATAAATTCTCTCTTCGAGTGGACATAAAATATATATTCTCATAGGTGAGGATAAAGGCGTACGATGTCCTCGAAAGGGCTCTCGACGATCATAGTCGCCGACCTGAATAGGTATTATTCCCACCATGGCAGGGACATCACCTCTGAGGGCAAGGCTATGATCATCAGAGGGACTATCTTTCATCTCATATTCTCCAGAGGGTTCAGGGCGATCTTTTGTTTCCGTCTCCGGAACCACGCAGAGAAAAATAGAATCCCTCTTCTCGGCGGCATGATAGGCATTGTCGATGTAATATTAAACGGTATCGAGATCCACCCCCATGCCAGGATCGGTCCGGGCCTCTTCATGCCCCATCCCCAGTGCATCGTCATAGGCGCAGGGGCTGTTCTTGGTTCAAATATTACCATAAACCAGGGTGTCACCATCGGGGCCTCTCCCGGCAAAGAGATAGATGGACAGGTCGAGCCTGTAGTCGAGGACAATGTCCTTCTTGGAGCAGGTGCGAAGATCATTGGACCGATCACCATCGGAGCAAACGCCATGATCGGGGCAAACGCTGTCGTGGTCAGAGATGTACCAGCATGGACTGTTGCGGTAGGAGTACCTGCAGGGATCGTCAACAAGGTGGAAATACCATACCACGAGCTCCTCAAACTTACATGCCAGAAGAAGGAGAAGGCTACCTGAACACTACGGCCGCCCCTCCATCGTAGATCTTCCCTCTCCCCATAACAACCTGATCTAATGGGAGAGAGACCGGTATCCGGACCGCTTTTCTGAATGTGGTCGTGCTCACGGATTGATTTTTGATATTTTGATCCCCAAAAAAGAGATACGAGTCACTTGGCGCATGGTTCCCTTCAGCAGAGATCATCCATGAATTCATCGCGGCAAAACCCCGGACAACCAACCAAGAGGTACTGTCCCCGTACAGGTAACGGTCGGTGCGTTTGAGGTCATCGGTCATGGCAACGAGCCAGGATGCGCCGACGACTTCTGGCTCTGAAAAGATCGGATACTCCTTAAGTTCAGAGAGAGCAGGAGACGTCGGCCCATCATCGGTAGCCTCAAAGATAAAACCAGTGTTGAATAGGAGAAATATTGCAAGAAAAAGTGCTATCAAGGGCCTCCCCCACAGTATAGCCATTCCACTCCGCATCTTCGTGAACGGTCTTGTGATGAGGCCGACGATCACCATGGCACCAAAAACAAGGAAAGGTGAGATAAAGATGAGCGAGATCTGGTAGAGCCTTGAGGTGTTCAGGGCACTCGAGAAGTAAGGAAGCGCAATCCCGGCAACACAGAGGCCCAGGAACATAATAGAGAGGGCATAATAGTCTTTTGAGAACTTAGATTTCAAGAACGCAAAGAGAGGTATCGAGATAAGTCCGAGGGCGATCAATCCCTGGGATATGAGTTGGATGATCTTGTAGAGTTCATGAAGTGGCGTCTCTGTCGTAGAGAGGATGATATGGAGGCCCTGCGAGGCGTCAGCCGCGAATAATTCATCTTGGAGGCTACTCAGTACATTCTCTCCGATCTCCGCAGCGGCCCTGAGAGCGGAGGCTTCGCTGGTGAAGAGATACCAGATGAGAATTAATGCACAGAATAACAGGACAAAAGAGACACTGATCATCCGAACCCCCTTCCCGGTCAGGACAGGGCAGAAGCGATCCCACCACCCTAACACCCGCCTAACAAACCTCTTGATAGCGTCGCGTTCTGCAATGATGAGGAGGAGGATGGCTGGGACGAGAGTGAGAAGGAAGAGGTACGTAAGTCCATAGTGGGAGGTCACCAGACCGAATGCGAAGAGTGCCATCAAGAACGCACGGTGCGATCGTTCAAGCGTCTGGTCCAGGAAGGTGAGCACAATGAGGACAAGGAAGAGTTCTGCGACCTGTTGACGTGCAAGCTGAACCATCTCGATGAAGAAAACATAGAACGAAACAAAGAAGAACGCCCCGAAAAATCCAGCCAGCGGTGATGTCTGCTGGCGGTAGGCTGCATAGAGTCCGAGCGGGACGAGCGAGAAAAAAAACGGATAGACCAGTTTGAACACCCAGACCGGTGCCAGCGCACAGAACCCAGAGTAGAGAGGGATGAGCATCACGATCGAGAGCATGGCGTTGACGTTTGAGTACAGCGTATGGTCCCAGATCCCATTCTGAGCCGCGAGAGTTCCGAAATAGAGTTCTTCATTGATATCCCAGCCCCAGATATGTCCTGAGATCAGAGCAGTGTGGAGGAGGAGGGAAAGTGCGATGGAGAAGATGGCAAGTGCATAGACCTCCTCGTGGGCGTCTCTCCAGAATGCCATCAAGATGGGAATACAGGCGATCATGAGGACGATCCCCATCAGCACCACATTTGTCCCCCATACATTCTTTGCATGAACCCCTAGCCCAGTGAGGAGAGGCAGAAGGGTGAAGAAGAGGAGGGGCAGGCCGGTTGGAAGAGAGATCCCTGGTGCCTGCACCACCCCGGCTCGGCGGTCGATGACGGCCGCCACGACCAGGAGCAGGACCAGGGCCGCGCTTGCCCAGAGGAGAACAGAAGGGCCTGCGAGTGGACTCATGACGCCAAAGACAGGGAGGAGCATATTAACAAAAAATCCAAGGACCATCCAGAATATCAGGCTTAAACCGACAGTGTATAGCACGAGCCTTGCGCCGCGTGCACTCCTGATCTCCATGATCCTGAGGAGGCAAAGTCCAGGAACAAAAGTGAGGAGAAGAAATCCGGCAATCGGTCTTAGAAGTGGGATGCCCGCTCCCATCCCCTCAAGGAAAACAGAACCCCAGAAGACAAAAAGGAGGGAAAAAGAGACGGTAACAAAACGCTGCCATGACCAGCGATGGATTTCAAGAACCGGCATCTCCATTTTTCTCCTTCATGATCTCGCGGTATACCGCCCTTGTTCGGTCGGCGACAACCTCCCATGAGAGTTCGGCCTGCATCTTTTGGTACCCGGCCTCACCCATCTCCACACATCTATCAGGGTCTTTGAGAAGTTCTACCAACGCTTCTTCAAGTGCATCGGCGTCATGAGGGCGTACGATATACCCGGTCTTTCCCTCGTCCACTACCTCAGGGATGCTGCCGACTGCGGTCACAACCACCGGTTTTTTGAGGGCATAGGCGATCGGGATGATCCCGGTCTGGGTGCCCTCGATGTAGGGGAGGGCCACCACCGCCGCACGCCTGAAGAAGCCTGCGACCTCATCGTCCCTGACATACCGGTTGTGCACCTCGCACCAGGTCGGGTCGATGGCAGTTTGGTAGGGAGACAGATCCCCGCTCCCGACGATGACGAGTTTGGCGCCAGGGACTCTCTGTGCAATGCCGGGCATAGCCCCAAGAAGATAAGAAAGCCCTTTGTATTCCTCAATTCTCCCAAAAAAAAGAATTGTTCCTTTTTCTGCGGCAGAGATCTCGTCTCCCCCATAGTCCCCGAAGAAGGCATAGTCGCCATGCGGGATCACATGACACTTCTCTCCCGCCCCGAGCACCTCTTTTGCCCACTGTCCATGGACGATGATCGCATCTGAGTGAGCAAGATAGGCGTCGTTGCTGATGACCTGGTCAAATGCCCTGCTCCCTGTGTGTGGCCTGACGTCATGGATGGTGGTCACCATCGGGTATTCCCGCAGGAACGGGAAAAAGAGAAGGAACCATGGCGGAGTGAGCTGGAAATGGATCACTTCAGGTTTTTCCCTCCTAATCGCCGCAAGAAACCTGGCGGCCCTAGGAAACAGAGCGGTGTTTACAATAAAATTCCTGATAGTATTCCCGACCGGCAGTTCCTCCACCCTCACCTTCGGCGAGAAATGTTGCCTATCTACCCCGATGGGGGCGAATACTACAGTCTCGTCCTCTTCGGCGAGGGTGTTTGTAAGCTGGGAGACATAGTGGACGATCCCCCCTGAGACGTTGTCAGTGATCATCAACACCTTCACAGGCGGGCCACCTCGGAGAGGGCTGTGAGATATTGGTCTGCAATCCCTGACCACTTGAGGTTCTCGATGGCATAGCGGCGTGCGTTTGTAGCGTGGGTCGAGATGCCGTTCTCGAGATAGGTGTCGACCGAACGTGCGGCGGCACCAGGGTGGGAGGTGTCGATGACTAGGCCGGCGTCGGCCTCTTTTACCAGACGAAGGGTGGGGATATCTGAGACAATACAGGGTAGACCTGAAGAAAGAGCCTCAAGGACGGTCAGAGGCTGTCCTTCATACCGAGAGGTCATCACATAGAGATCTGCAATTGAATAAAATCGAGGGATGTCTTCCCATTGGACTTTTCCTGTAAATATAGCATTTTTTAATCCTTTTTCTGCGGCATATGCCATGGTCTCTTCAAGGAGAGCACCATATCCTACTGCAACGAGGGTAACGTCGTCACGAAGTTTTTCAAGTGCTGAAAAAAGGTCAACCATCCCGAAAGGATTCTTCTGCGGGATAAAACGTCCGACCGAGAGGACGATCGTCCGGTCATCTGGGATCCCATACCGCTCTCTGATGTCTCCAGGATCTGTTGACGGAGAAAATTGTTCTGTGTCGACACCATTCGGGACATATCTGACATTTTGTCCATCGATTCCCATATCAACGATCTCATCACAGACGGCACGGCTCACCCCAGTGAAGAGAGCACCCTCAGGGAAAGAGCGCAGACACCGACGTTCACACCGAGCGGCGACCTTCTTATAGGCTCTGATGTGGCGGGCCATGCCGGGCGGCCAGTTGGTATACTCGCCATATGAGGTTGAGTGCAGGGTTGATACACACCGTTTGAATGGCACTTTTCCTAGGAACAGTGGTTGATGCATCCAGACGGCATCGAATTGATCCTCCCTGAGATGTCTACTGACAGCATGCCAGTAATGGGAGAGACCGACGATCCCTGAACGCATGATAAGGGAGCGGTTCCCCAATGTGATATCAGGCCCGGTCGGGGTGGCCACGGTGCATTCTATTCCCTTTTCTTCGAACTGTTTCACCACATTACATACGACATTGGCGGTCCCCGTCCCAAACGGGTGATACTCAAAACTACCGACCAACACATTCATGATATTTCCTCCATTTAACCTTCATTTTCAGAGGAATGAGCACTCGGAGGAGTGATCC
>JAQVHG010000177.1 GCA_028696365.1 Methanofollis sp. | reverse complement strand
GGGCCCTCCAGACGACGCGGGCCTTCTGCGAGATCGTCGACTGTCCGTACTGGGACGGGATCTTCCAGCGGGACATGGACCATGTGAGGGACATAAGGACGCGCCCTGAGGTGGTCGAGGCGGCGTACGAGAAGGGAAAAGAACTCTGTCGTCTTGTCAGGAGAGAGGACTGACCTCCCCGTCCTCTTCCTTGCCTGGTTCGATATGCACGATCACTTCTATCATCCCAGGCACTGCGGCGATGATCGCCGCCTCGATCTCAAGGGTGAGGGCGTGTGAGGTCTGCACGCTCATCCTGGGGTCGACGGTGACGTGGATATCGGCGCGGAGGTCGCCTGCCCCGCCTCGGCACCGGAACCGGTGGTAACCCTGGACGCCGGCGATGGAGGTCACGGCCTTCTTCACGGTATCCTCACAGTTGACAGTGGCGGCGTCGGTGAGGACCATCCCGGCGTCCTTGAGGATGGAGAGCCCCATCTTCCCGATGATGACCCCGATGGCAAGGGCAATGAGGGGATCGGCGAGCGGGTAGCCTAGACAGACAAACCCGAACCCGGCCAGGACTGAGAGGGAGACGAGGATGTCGCTCTGGGTGTGTTTCGAGTCGGCGATGAGGAAACTGCTCCCCAGTCTCTCACCGGCCCGGCGTTCATACCAGGCGACGAGGATGTTGATCACGATCGTCGCCGCCATGACGCCGATGGTCAGCGTGGTGATCTCAGGGACGGCGCCGGAGGTGATCCTGGCAATTCCTTCGGTGATCACCCAGTAGGCGGTGAGGAGGAGGAGGCCGCCGACGACAAGGGTGCCCATCGTCTCGAACTTGGCGTGACCGTAGGGGTGGTTCCTGTCGGGCGGCATGGCGGCGATGGTCATGGCCGCGATCCCGATGATGTTGGAGACCGAGTCAAAGGTTGAGTGGAGGGCGTCGGCGACCATCGACATCGACCCGGCGAGGAGGCCGAAGACCGCCTTGGCCAGGGCAACGGTGATGTTGGCGATGAGAATGAGCCAGAGCACCCGCTTGGCCCGCGCGTATTGCATATCGTGAGTCATATCGTGAGTAGGTTGACTCCTCGATATTTAGGGTTATGTTATGGGAATGCGCAGGATCGGGAAGAGGGGAGAGGGATGATGAGATCAGTCTTTCCAGGACACCATGATCCTGTGTCCTGCCTCCGGTATGAGTATTCGGAAGAGTCTGTTCTCACCTCTGGAAGGGGGTTCTTCTGATCATTCGCCCGTTCTCATGCACCGCGCTTGAGGCTCAAGTTCGTTCCGCTCATACTTTTAAAATCTGGCTTTGTAGAAATTTTTGGATGGTTCCATCTGTGCCGGGTTGCTTGCCGCCCCCCGCTTCCCCCCGTCACACGATAAAATGGAGGAGAGCAGCTTATTTTTTGATGGTCGCCCATTCAGCCTTCCTGGCCATATCGTGGTCCTGGGGGTTCGGAGACAGCGCCCCAGAATCCGGATTCAATATTTCCGGTACACTCTACTCCTGTGCCGTGCTTCCAGAACAAGTATCAGGAGGTGTTCGTCTTCGACGGTGAGTATGACGCGATATTCCCCTACTCTGAGCCGGTACACGGGGTTTTGTGAGAATCCCCCCATTTTTCGTAGATGTGTATAGGGAGATTCTTTGATGGCGGAGACTGCCATGACAATCCTTTGAGCAACTTGAGGGGGGAGTTTGCGAAGATCGTGGCGGGCTCGTCTGGTGTAGGTGACAGTGTAGGTCATTTGACCTCGAATTCCTTCTTAATTTCGTCCTCGGAATGAAGTCGCCCTGCTTTGATATCTTTCAGTGCCTCCACGATGCCTGTGATTGCCTCCTCACTCAGGGGCTCGTCGTCGACGGCCATATCGATCAGTCGACTGATAACGTCATTGTACGACTCTTTAGGGTGACGCTTAAGGTGTTCCAGGCGATTTTTGTTCTCTGGATCGATCCAGATGGTGGTGGACATATTGGTACCTATAGGTGCATGTTAGTATATAGCGATGGCTGCAGTTATTTGTCGGGGGCAGGGAGGGATCTTATCATCCTGCATTTTCGATGAGCATATCCCAAAACTCTCTTGGGGTGAACATCCCCTCGGACCTCCGTGGATGAAAAGCGGTGGATGATCTCGGCCCTGTAGATACCCTCACCAATTCTCGGTACGAGCGCGATTCAACCCCCTTCTCTCATCTTCTTGCCGGGTGTGCTGCCCCCGGCGCGTATGGTGAGGGAAGGCACAATCAATGACCATAAAGAGCGCACTTCCATCCACCGCCTACGGTATGATAGGGGAGGCACGGGGGTCAGGCATGCTGCCCCTCTCACAGAGTCTTCACCGTCATCTTGTGTCAGGGGGCGGCATGACATTCACGTTCCTCCATTCTTCAAGGTCCATGCACCTCGCATCCGAAAGTCTCCTCCAGAAGACCTTACAGGAGGCCGCGCTCACGCATCGAGAGGTGGGTTTTTTTCGTGAGGATGATATGGTCGAGAACCCTGATCCCGAGGATCCCGGCGGCGTCGAGGAGTTGTCTGGTGATGGCGATGTCCTCGCGGCTTGGTTCTGGCGAGCCTGAGGGGTGGTTGTGGACGAAGACCACCGAGGCGGCGCGGTCGGTGATGACGTCGGCAAAGACCTCGCGGGGGTGGACCGGGCTGTAGTTGAGGAGCCCTTTGGTGACGACGCGGTTGCCGACGACCTCGCCGGCGCCGTTGAGAGAGAGGCAGACGAAATATTCCTGCTTCCGTTCGGCGATGTGGCGGACGAGCGGGATGACGTCTTCGGGTCTGGTGATCCTGACGTCGTCGGGGACGAGCCGCCGTCTGGCCAGTTCGAAGGCGGCGGTGATCTGGGAGGCCTTGGCGGCGCCGACGCCAGGGATGGCAAGGAGGTCGGCGTAGGCCGGGACGCCGCCGGGGGAAAGGGTCCCTTCGATCGCCCGTGCAACCTCGAAGACGTCATGGCCGGGGCCGCCGCTCCCGATGATTGCGGCGATGAGCTCCCGGTCGGTGAGGGCCTCAGGGCCTCTGGCGGCGATCTTCTCCCTGGGCCGGTCGAGGGCCGGGACCTCGGAGATCCGTTTCATCATCACCTGCCGTTATGGGCGCACGGGATATATATATGTTTGAATATGTTTTTGCCGGGGGTCAAGGTGGTCAGGAGCTTTTCTGCCCTCCTGATCTGGCCATTCACGGTCCTGGCGATGGAAAGTATTTTTACCGGCCAGGATGAAGCACTGCGTATGGCAACGATAGAGAACCTCAAGAACGCCTTTGCCGGTGAGTCGCAGGCAAACCGGAAGTATCAGTCTTTCTCTGAGAAGGCAGACGAAGAAGGGTTCCCGAATGTCGCACGTCTCTACCGTGCGGCGTCCAGGGCCGAGGCGATCCATGCCCGCCGCGAGCTCAGCGTGATGGGCGGGGTGAAGAGCACGGCCGAGAATCTGGAGGGGAGCATTGCAGGGGAGACCGAGGAGTTCACCGAGATGTACCCCGGCTTCATCGAGGAGGCGAAGAAGGAAGGGAACACCGAGGCGGGGGTCATCTTCACTCATGCGATGAAGGCCGAGCAGGTGCATGCCGGGCTGTACACCAGAGCCCTGGAGGCGCTGCAGGCTGGTAAGGACTTCGAGGGTGCCGAGGTCTTCCTCTGCCCGGTCTGCGGGAATATCGAGATCGGCAAAGCCCCGGAACGCTGCCCGATCTGCGGGGTGCCGGGCGCGAAGTTTATGAAAGTGGAGTGAAGCGCTCCCCTGACATTCTTTTTTGCAATTTCTATTCCTCAGGGTCCGTAGAACTCCTCCTCAATACATGGTATGAGCGTTCGGCCCTCAAAATTTTAGATTTTTATGGAGGGAATTTATGGGAGTTTTCTGGTGACTGTCATCCCCTATGGGTCCAAGGAGATAAATGAAAAACTATAATTCCCCAGGAGGAGAGCATCGGACTGGGTTCTTAGATGCAGGAAGAACAGCGGAAAAGGTGGCCGATAGGTTCTATTCTGGTGTTTGATCCAGATGACAGAGTTAAGGACCATATGAAGGACGCCCTCGGGTACGACGATACACTCCCGGTCGTGATCTATCATTCGGTTGACGAAGCCCTTGAATATCTTGCAATCACTTCTTGTTACGCGGTATTTGCGAGGTATCAGGTGCCAGATGCCGGCGGCCTCGCCTTCTTCAGGACGGTGCGGGCCCGGCATCCTGATATTCCTTTTATTTTCTTTGCCGGGACGGCAGAGGATGAGATCGCGGATGTGTTTGCCTCAGGGGCCGATCTGTTCCTCCCGACCGTCAACGATAGTTCTGCGCTTGAACCTGTTGTCCGTTGTCTCGCGACACAGCGGCAGACGGTGCGCCACCTCGGCATGGCGCGGATCGCTCTTGAACGCGCCGGTGACCTGGTCTTCTGGCTGGATGCCGAGGGGAGTTTTGTCTATATCAACGAGACAGCCTCCGCTCTTCTGGGCTACTCACGCGAGGAGTTTGCGACGATGACGCTTGCCGATATCGATCCTGGTTTCCCGGCAGAGCGATGGCCCGAGGCCTGGAAGGAGATGAAATGGCGTCGACGTGTGTCCCAGGAGTCTTCCCACCTGACGAAGGCGGGGAAGACGATCCCCCTGGAGATCAGTGGGGAATATCTTCTTTTTGACGGCACGGAATATCTCTGCGCGATCGCCCGGGATATCTCTGACCATAAACAGGCGGTGGCAGCGGTGCAGGAGGCGAACAGAAAGCTCAATCTCCTTTCCGGCATCACGCGCCACGACATCCTCAATCAGGTCACCGTCCTCTCCGGCTACCTTCATCTCCTCGGCCGCGAGGTGGAGGGGGCGGACAACCCGACGGTGCAGAAGTATCTTGAACGGTGTCAGGTGGCTGCAGAGACGATCCAGCGCCAGATTTCGTTTACCCGTGATTACG
>JAQVHG010000176.1 GCA_028696365.1 Methanofollis sp. | reverse complement strand
CCTGGGGTCTCTTCAGCCTTGCATTCAAGTTCTTCGACGATGGCGTCGACCTCAGGGCCGAAGTCCATATGCTCGGTCCGCTCCTCACCGGTCAGTTCTCTGACGATCCCGTTGAAGGTAAGGATGGCGCCAGCCCGCTCAAGGGGGTATAAGCGCTTCAGTTCTCTGACGACCCCCTGCATCGTATAATATTCTTCAAACTCCTGGAGGTGGTCGATCACCTCAGCGGTGGTCGGGTTTCTCAGGACGACATCGCTGCTCTCGAGGTCGCCGATGACGATCCTGGGGAATGGTATGGTCTTGAACCCTTCGATGACACAGTATTCAATCCCGGCATCGCAGAGTTCGTCGAGTATTCTGGTGAGCTCAGGGGTATCACGGATGATCACTGCCTTCTCGTTGTCGATCCCGACTGAGAAGGCGGTGCCTGCCCCGGCATATCTGGTGGTGTCCTTCCCTTCTTCGATGGCGTACCGATCATGGGCAAGGTGTTTGACGGCGGCGACTGATCCATGTTTCTTGAGGGTGGGGACCAGCGCTTCGATGAAGGTGGTCTTGCCGGAATTTGAACTGCCAACAATCTGGATGATTCTCATAATTATTCCTCTTCCTCTGTGTCTTCTATGATGCGGCTCCGTTCACGCAAGAGCTTGGCAGATTCTCTGGAAACGCTCTTCATCACCTCTGAGACTTTGTCCTCTCGTTCGATCTCGTCGTCGATGTCGAGAGTGGTGTCTTCCACTTCCATCAGGAAGCGCGCCACTTCACTAGACTCAAAGAGAAGGTCATCGAGTTCTTCAGGGGTGAAGAATCCGCACATCGCTCCGTACAGGAATGTCGCCCCGGCCATCCTGACCTTTTTCTTGAAGGCGTCTCTGGCCTGATTGACGGCCTGGGGGGTGTAGGGCGCGGTCATGAATGGGACGAGTTCAGGGAGGTTCGCACCGATGAAGGTCATCTCCGCACCGCTTGTTGTTTGGAAGTCTGCACATAGGCGGGCGATGGACCATTCACGCGCGGTGAAGTAGGTGTATTTGCGGAGAAATTGGTTGACCTGCCGGTAGGTTGAGCCTTCAACCTTCTTGAACTTGCGATATTTGTTGATCTCTTCGGTGCGGTCTTCCGGATCTCCCATTTTCTGTACTGCGTTGGTTTGTGTGGGTATCAAGATTACTGGTTCTCCTCTCTGAGTGGCGTGAGCTTTACATATAGCGTGATATGGTGTATGGATCCATGATCACTTTCTCCCCGCACCCCCTCATATTATATACTTCCGCACCTATTCTCTTTCATGGGGCCCGGAACCGCCTCTGGGTATCCCTTCTAAACCTTCAAAATGTGGTGGAGCACCTTTGCTCGATACTCCTTTTGGACAGAGTGAGGTGGAGGGCCTTGCCTTTCGCCCCTCTGTCGAGGGTATTGTTCTTCTCGGTTGTGGGGGTTCTGTTTTTTGTGATCTATGGGATTGATCTGATCGTGATTGCGAAATTTTGGGCTCTGTAGACGATCTGATCGGCACTCCCTCCTCGCAGGTCTCCCCCTCAGTCTCACCGTCTGGGTATGGGTGTGCCGCACCGCACCTGCCTCCTCCTCCTCCTCTCTTCTTGGAGCTCTGCCTGTCGGGGTGCACCTGGATCCCCTGCCCTCTCCACGATAAAGTCGACGGCGACAGTGCCTTCGTCATGGTTGTCTATTCTGCCTTCCTTGTCCATTATGGTCCTAGGAGACGGAGCGATCGAGGCGGGAAGATACGATGATCGACTCTGTAGAAGCCCTCTGAATGTCTCTCTCTCTCTCTCTCTCTCTCTCTCTGGCGGGGGGCTTGGCCGCCCCCCGAACCCCATATTGTATGGCAGAGGGCGCTCAGGGGTGGCCTCCTCCGCCATAGAATGCGTCACGATTGGTCGAGGGCGGCCGCACTCTCTTCATGGTCATTGTTTGTGCCTTCCCACTCCTATCTTCATCCCGGGGGTCAGGGGGGGGTGCATGCAACCCCCCGCGCTGGTGAAAAGTCATGATGATAAGAATCTTGGACCCTGTAGAAAACCTCCCATTCTCCTGGTCCGAGTATGATTCACCTGCCTTCTCCCATGAACGCGCCGGGGAAGAATAAAGATATTCTCTTGAGAAAAATTTTGATCTTGACCCCAGAGGAGAGGAACGAGCGCGAGAAAACCACGCAGGCGATTCAGTGGTCAACCTCTCACATGGAGATCGAGAAAAATCTAACTTTATAAAAACTCTTGCCTATTGTGGGGAGAATGTGTGTCGCCTGCTTCCCTAGAATCTCTCGCTTGGGAGCAGGGCCCCCCGCGCGATTGAAAGGAGGAGATTGTTGAATCGCGCTCAGATCCCAAGAACTGGTGAGAGCCTCTGATAAATCTATGGGGGTTCCTACAGAGCCGAGAAGGCAAATATTTGATCTGCGTGATTTTTTGAGGATTCCACAGAGGGAAAAATCCCCATGAAAATCCCCAGCCAATCTTCGAGATCATTTTCATAGTGGACCCTCACGATCACGTGCCTTCTTGGCGCGTGGGACTCCTGTTCATTCAGATCCTAGATCCTGGTGGGAGTGCTGCTCTATGTGTGTGGTTGGGCCGTACAGGTTTTCGTGCGTCTGTAGGAGTATTGCGTGGGTCAAGGATCTGTGTTCGGAGACCGTTAGCTTATATGATGGATAATATATTTACAATATTTCAACTGATTTGCTCCTATTATATCCGCACGAGGATGATGTTATTAGTCGGGGGCAATGGCGGTTGTTGAGTGTAGTGAATAAATTGATTCTCTACGGCTTTATGATGTTCATTTATATATGGAATATCTCTACGCTGGCTGATCGTTCTATCTTGTGTTCGCCTGTCCTTGGAGATCAAACTTCTCGCTTGAGTAGTGGGTTCTGAGGGTCTGCGATCTCCTGTCTCTTCATTGTGGTGCTTCGTGATTTCTGTGTCATGATCTCGTCCACCCATGGTGTCGCAGAATGTATATTCTGCGACAAAATTAAATATGGTCGAAACAGACAAAATAATTGATGGAGAAGGCTTCTTTTTCTGAGTGGCTGGAACGGTTCGAAAACTACCTTAGAATGCGAAATTACTCGCCGAGAACCATCCGAAGTTATGCCGAGACAGTCCGACGCTTCGCCCATTATGTCTGGGCCTGCCGACATGCTCCTGTCGGGGATCCCCCACAGTTCGACGAACACAACTTCGCACCCGAGGTCCTGGAGACCTGGGTCGAGGTGCCCACCTCGGTGGTGACCAATTATTTCACCTGGCTTGCCGGGGGGCATGCCTACAAGCCCCGCACACTCCATCGCATGATCTCGTCGCTCTCGTCCTTTTATTCCTATCTCTATGCACAGGGGGCGGTCCGGGCCGACCCCATGCCCGCGGTGGAGCGCCCGCGGATCAAGAACCAGGAACTGAAATACCTGAAACACAACCAGGTGATGCGTCTCCTCAGGTCGATCGACGACGAGCGCGACTGTCTGATCGTGCGGTTGATCTACGCAACCGGCGTTCGCGTCTCTGAACTCTGCACCATCGACATCGGCGACATCGACTTTGACGAGGGGACCATCAGGGTGCGGGGCAAGGGCGACAAGATCAGGACGGTCTTCGTGGACGACGAGACGCTTGCAGAGGTCGAGGACTATATCGGAAACAAGATTGTGGGGCCACTTTTCGAGGGGCAACAGGGCAAGGGGCTCTCCCCGCGGACGGTCCAGCGGATCTTCCGGAAGTACGCCCCTGAGGGGATCACGCCGCACAAGATCCGACACTCCTACGCCTCCGAACTCTACCGGCGCTCGCACAACCTCCGTGTCGTCCAGGAAAACCTCGGTCACTCCTCCATCAAGACGACCGAGATCTATCTGCACACCGACGTCGACGAGCGCAGACGGGTCTATCAGGAATATTTCCCTCTCTCCAATGGTGGCGACCGTCGCCATTAGGGGGCGCGGTACCTGGGATCGGGCGGGCTGGTTTGGATACGATTTCTCGCTCAATTTCAATATTTTTTCAGCTCTGAGAGTCAAATTTTCTCTTATCACATCCCCTAGACCGTGAAGACTTCGTCTTCTCTGCCCTCTTCGATAGTCCGCGAAAATGGCTCTGTAGAAATTCGTACTTATTGTGTGGGGGATGTGTGTCATCCGCCATTCCGCCCCCCAACCCCCGCGTCACGATAGGTCATAGACGACAATCCCTCTTCAAGAAGTTCGAATAGGCCTTCCCGGCTCTATCTTCATCCCTGGAGGTCCGGGGGCAGCGCCCCCGACGAAGGGGCGGTAAATCCCCCGCCAGAGGGGGCCATCCAGAGGGCTTCTACAAGGCCGCGGAGATCGTGAACCATCGAAAGGTCTCTGATCTTCCTGTTGGATATTTGAGATCTGAATGGATCAGACATGAGATGATGGGAAGTCTTCACGCACTCCCTCTTCTCTTTTTGACGGCCCAAAATTGCCCCTCTAAAATTCATAAACCATATGCCGCTATATGGGAGCTCTCACCGGTTGAAGATGATCCCAGTATGTTCGAGCAGGCTGTACGCCCTGAGTTTGATAAAGTCAAGGAGAAGAAAACCGGCGAGGGCGTAGACCCAGACGATGGCGGCAAGCCCCCACCCCATCGCCGGCAGGAGGATCCCGTAGACCGTGATGAGCGTCGCAACCGCCTGGGTAACGACGACCGCCAGGAAGAGCGGTACGGCCGGGGGCACCGACCAGAACGGTCCCCGCGTTCGTGCGGCGAAGACGGCGAGGTGCCCGGCGACCGAGAGTTTCAGGTAGATGAACGACCTGAGGACGTCGGGGTCGAGCATCAGGACCTCCTTTCCGAGGTAGAGGAGACCGAACGACTCAAAGACGCCATAGATCCCGAGGATCGTCGAGATGCCCAGGAGCATCCTCATGTTCCATCTGGCCGGGCCGGCGAGCACGACGACGCGGTCGACGGCGATCGTCATGATGGCGAAGT
>JAQVHG010000175.1 GCA_028696365.1 Methanofollis sp. | reverse complement strand
CATACAACCTGGACTATGAACTAGTTCCGAGTTCCACTGCCGGGATGGTCAGCGCCCTGAAGAGGGGGATCGACCGCGACGAGTGGGTTGTGGTCACGGGATGGGTGCCGCACTGGAAGTTCGCACGCTGGGATCTGAAGTTCCTAGACGAGCCCCTGGATGTCTTCGGGAAGGACGAATATATCGCCACCTTTGCACGCCAGGGTCTGGCCAAGGACGATCCAGAGGCCTATGGGATCCTGGAACGGTTCCACTGGACTGCTGAGGATATGAACAGCGTAATGCTTGATATCGAAGACGGCATGAAAGGCGAAGATGCGGCGGCGAAATGGGTCGACGCCCACCCTGAGCAGGTCGACGTCTGGCTCGGGAAGGCATAAGGAAATATAAAGACATAATAATATCTACGTCCTTTTTTCAGATATAGGCCTGGTTCCATTGTCTGATCCACCAGACATTCGGGTAACGTCAGTATCAGACGCGCTGTAGTGAAACGGTTTTTCTGCTCATACCCATGGGCTGATGAGTATAGTGACAGTTATGGAGGTGCTGATGAATCGCGCCCGACCGGAGGGGCCGGGCCCTCTGCCAGAGACAGTATAAAAAAAATCTGGAATGGTGTGTATGATGCAATCTAAAAAATTTACATGTATCCTTGTTGCTCTTCTGACCGTTGCATGTATATTCTCCACCGGGTGTACCGGTGACGAAGGTTCTCCTCCTGGGACCACAGAATCGAAGTCGATCTCCATCGGATATGTCCTCTGGGACTCAGAGATCGCAAGCACCAACGTGATCAAGCAGGTCTTCGAGAGGGCCGGGTATGATGTCAGGCTCATTGCGATCGATGCCGCTCCCCTCTACCAGGGGCTTGCAAAAGGTGAATTTGATTTCACAATCTCGTCGTGGTTGCCCAGGTCTCATGGGGCATATATGGAGGAGTTCGGTGACCAGGTCGACTTTGTCCACAGGAATATGAACGGCACCAGGATTGGACTGGTCGTCCCGACCTATGTGACCATAGATTCCATTGAGGAGATGAATGAGGTCGAAGACAGATTTGAAGGTAAGATCATCGGCATCGAGCCTGGTGCCGGGATCATGTCGGCGACCGAGGAGGCGATCGAGGAGTATGACCTCGACTATGAACTGGTCCCCAGTTCGAGTGCTGGCATGGCCTCGACCCTTAGGAGGGCGACTGCACATGGGGAGTGGATCGTGGTCACGGGGTGGACCCCGCACTGGAAGTTCGCACGCTGGGACCTGAAGTACCTTGAGGATCCAAAGGGCGTCTATGGTGAGGGAGAGTATATCGCTACTCTTGCACGTCAGGGCCTGGAAGAGGACGATCCTGAGGCATACGCGATCCTCCAGCGGTTCTTCTGGACTCCAGAGGACATGGAGTCGGTGATGCTTGATATCGACGATGGGCTGTCAGAGACCGAGGCCGCGAACAAGTGGCTTGACGCCCACCCAGACCAGGTCGACGCCTGGCTTGGGAGAGCGGGGTGAGGGTGAGATCAGCACTGTAAGGATTATGCGCTGAGGGCAGCCGATCATTCTGAGAGAGTTTCTATATTTCAGCTCTGTAGAAATCCTCCTGATCCCTCTCGGTGGCGGGGGGTTGCACCCCTCGGGCCCCCGCCACATGACTTGTCGAGGGCGGCAGCACTCTCATCACAGTTGTCCATGGTGCCTTCCGACCCTATCTTCATCCCGGGAATCTGGGGGAGGTGGCGAATTGAACAAGACCCCAAACGATTCTCCTTTTTTAAAAAAGAATGATCACGCGACGATATATTTTTCATCCCCTAATGTGTGAGCGCCAGGATCATGCCGAATTCTACAAAACCAAGATGATCTCAAGCTCCTTCCTGGTTGTATCCCTAGAGCGTATCCTAAAACACTCTCTGGGTGAACATCTCCTCGAACCGAAGCACTTCCTCCCATGGATCTTGAACTCTATCCTCGACCGGGGGGATTGCTGCCCCCCAGACCCCCTGCTGATGAAGATTGAAGAGGAACGCACCCCCTTGGCATGGTCATTCTACAACCTTCCGCCCCAATTGCCATCCCAGGGGTCCGGGGGTAGCGCCCCCGGCAGAAGTGTAAGGGAAGGCGATGGATGCATGGTTGCGCTACACAAAGAGGTGAGGATCTCCCAACCATCATCCTTCGTGATCTACTCCGAGGAGAAGGGCCTGAGAGTATTGGGATGACCTCCTAGAATACGATGGGGTGGGGAAGGCAAATTCGATGTTCCTGGAGAGAGGTGTGCGGTCTTTGACCAGATCATGTCGTCTAAGGCTTCCCTCCATGAGTGCTGACCATATCCTCGACTGGGGAATATGCCACTCGAAGATCAAAGACTGTCCCGAACGCGCTCTCACTCTCTCCGCCTGAGACGTCGGTGATGAAGATCTCATGATCTCTGCGCTGTCTTTCCATCCTGATTCCGGGAGTCCTGGGGCAGAAGAGCCCCGACATGATGGATACAGGGACAGGGGTGTGCTTCTAAAAAGGTGAGAGTCTCCTCACCATCATCTATCAGTATTATTTGTGAGGGAGAGGGGGGATTTTGGGATGGTTTCAAGGTATGCTTGAATCCAGGGTTCGGTTCATGCCTGATTCTCCAGAGCCCATAGCCGTAAACTTATAATAATACCAGATCCTTTTTTTCTGGAGGTCCGGATCATCGCCTGTTCAATCCCATATTTGGGTGACGACGGTGTCGGCCGCGCTGTTGTGGAACGGTTTTTCCTGTTCATATGCGTGTGTCGATGATCGTGGTGAGCAGGTATCTAATGCTCTGGGCCCTTGCCAGAGACAGTACGAAAAAATCTGGAATGGTGTGGTTATGATTCAATCAAGAAAAATTTCATGTATCCTTGTCATATTCCTGGCTGTTGCATGTCTCTTCGCCGCCGGGTGCACCGGCACCGACGATGGGGACAAGTCTCCTCCCGGGACTACTGATGAGAAGTCGATCTCCATTGGGTATGTCCTCTGGGACTCTGAGATTGCAAGCACCAACGTGATCAACCAGGTCTTCGAGAGGGCAGGGTATGACGTCACGCTCATGGCAGTCGATGCCGCTCCCCTCTACCAGGGACTTGCAAAAGGTGAATTTGATTTCACCGTCTCGTCATGGCTGCCACGAACCCACCAGGCCTATATGGAGGAGTTCGGGGACCAGGTCGATGAGGTCGCCATCAACATGAACGGCACCAGGATCGGCCTGGTCGTCCCGACCTATGTGACCATCGACTCCATTGAGGAGATGAACGGTGTCAGGGACCGGTTCGACGGCGAGATCGTAGGGGTCGAGCCTGGTGCCGGGATCATGTCGGCGACCGAGGAGGCGATCGAGGAGTATGACCTCGACTATGAACTGGTCCCCAGTTCGAGTGCTGGCATGGCCTCGGCCCTCAGGAAGGCGGTGCAGGACGAGGAGTGGATCGTCGTCACCGGGTGGACGCCGCACTGGAAGTTCGCACGATGGGACCTGAAGTACCTTGAGGACCCGAAGGGGATCTATGGCGGTGAGGAGCATGTCGCCACCCTTGCACGTCAGGGCCTGGCAGAGGACGACCCCGAGGCCTACGGAATCCTCCAGCGCTTCCACTGGACCCCGGAGGACATGGAGTCGGTGATGCTTGATATCGACAGCGGGATGTCTGAGACCGAGGCCGCGAACAAGTGGCTTGACACCCACCCCGACCAGGTCGACGCCTGGCTTGGGAAGGCATAATACTACCTACCTCCTCTTTTTTCTGATGAAGGTCCGTGTTATCGCCTGCGGCAACCCTTATATGGGCAATGACGGTGTCGGCCATGCCGTGATGGAAGCGCTCTCTGCAGATCACCCTGAACTCGATATCGTTGACGGGGGGCTTGGAGGGTTCGGGCTCATCCCCCTGATGGAGGGCTATGACCGCATCGTCATCGTCGATGCAACGACCGGGATGGGAACCCCCGGCGAGGTGCAGGTCTTCCATGAGGTGCCTCCCTCCTCGGTCTTCCCGATGTCTCTTCACGACCTTGGGATCGCCGAGACGCTCGCCCTTGCTTGCGAGGTCGGGGTGACCGCCGAGGTGGTCATCGTCGGGATCGAGGGGGGAGAGATCGAGGCGTTCTCAGACAAGTTGACTCCCGAGGTGGAGGCGGCTGTCCCTGAGGCGTGCCGGCGGGTGCTCCAGATGGTGGAGGAGTGAGGGGACGGGGGGCCTGTGATGGAGTGGCCGGCCACACCACAGAATTTTTCCCATCATCTCGCGTCGGGAGGGTGCACCATCCCCCAGACCCTCCCCGCACGATTGGTCGGGAACGGCAACACCATCTTCAAGTTCAGGCCTTGTAGAAATCCTCTGGACAGTTTTCTTTGGCCGGGAGCGGCGAACTGAACACAGCTCCCACCGATTCTTCTCTCTTCATATGGGAGATCAAGCGATGAAAAATTCTCATCCCCTATGCGTGAGCACCACCCGAGATCATGCCGGATTCTACAGAGCCAAAAAAAGGGCTTTGTAGAAACCCTATGAATTTCTCTCTCTGGCGGGGGTCTTGGCCGCCCCCCGAACCCCCCACGCCACGATAGGTCGGGGACGGCAGCATTCTCTTAATGATCATCTATTCTGCCTTCCCAGTCCAATCTTCATCCCGGGGGTTTGGGGGGCAGCGCCCCCGGCGAGCATGAGGGAAAGCGGTTGAGTCACGTTTGCGTTGAGAAGTGGTGAGGGGTTCTACAGAGCCAAAAAAAGAAAGATTTCAGATCAGGAAGTCCTGACTCCTTACTTCTTGACCGAGCCGGGTGCGCCGGTGACGACTGGGATGGCCTCGGCGATCTCGGGCAGGAGTTCGACCGGGATGCCCATGACCATCTCGCCGTCCTCGATCCCCGAGAACTTCCTGGACCCGTCACATCCGAGCGAGAAGTTCACCTTGCCGTTGAGATAGGTCTGCGCGGCGGTGTCGGCGCATACCGACTGGATGCCAGAGAAGTTTGCCTCGATCCTG
>JAQVHG010000174.1 GCA_028696365.1 Methanofollis sp. | reverse complement strand
CGATCGAGGAGACCGCCTCCCCGTACGCCGCCAGGAACTTGAGTGCCGTCAGAAAAAATCCCAGGCCCAGGAAACCTGAAGAACCGGTCATCCGCCCCCCCTTCTATCGTGACGCCGACCGCATCCCCCACTCCAAGGCCTACACCCGCTACATCGACAAGACCCAGGTCTTCTTCCTCATCGACAACGACCACATCACCCACCGCGTCCTCCACGTGCAACTTGTCTCGAAGATCGGGCGCACCATCGGCCGGGCCCTCGGGCTCAACGAGGACCTGATCGAGGCGATCGCCCTCGCCCACGACATCGGGCACGTCCCGTTCGGGCACAAGGGAGAGGAGTGCCTCGACGAGATCTGCAGGCGCGAGGGGATCGGGGTCTTCAAACACAACCTCCAGAGCATCCAGTTCCTCGACGTCATCGAAGACTTGGACCTCACCCTCCAGACTCTCGACGGCGTCCTCTGTCACGACGGCGAACGGTTCGTCCGCCGCCTCAGCCCGACCGGACCCCTCACCGCGGCGGCGCTCGTCTCCAAGTGTGAGCAGATCGAGAAGGGCGCAGACGCCCCGGTCCTCCCGGCCACGATGGAGGGGTGCGTGGTCAGGGCCGCCGACGTCATCGCCTACCTTGGCCGTGACCTCCAGGACGCGATCGAGGTCGGGCTGATCAAAAAAGACGACGAAGATCTCGCGGCGATCTGTCGTGAATGCCTCGGGGTCGAGGACTATCAGATGATCAACTGGACGGTCATCGACACTCTCATCAAAGACCTCATCACCGAGAGTTTCGGGAAGGCGGAGATCGCCTTCTCCCGCGAGGCCGCCGAGGCGGTGACCAGGATGCAGACGTTCAGCATCGAGCACATCTATCAGGATCCGCGGCTCACCGCCCAGCAGGAGAAGATCAGGAGGATGTTCGTCATCCTCTTCGATCACTTCGCCGCCGACCTTGCGGCCGGGCGGACCGACTCTCTCATCTACACCGACTATCTCGACGCCCCCTGGGTCTCAGAGACCTACCGCGCCTCCGCAAGCGAGGGCGAGATCGTGCGGGACTTCATCGCGGGGATGACCGACCGTTACTTTGCCGAGACCTTCCAGGCGGTCATCCTGCCCGAGCGGGTCAGGGGCACCTATGAGGGCGACCCCGAGGACGACCCGCACCCCTCATCTCCTCCTGCGCCCAACTGATCCTGATGCAAGACGCCGCCGATCTGATCCATGCCGCCGTCGCCCGCTTCGCCGCCTGCAGGACGCGAGGGCAACTCGGCGAGGCGATCGCCGAGGAACTGAAGCGATACTCTCTCTTCGACCTCCAGGTCATCGGCGGCGGGATGAAACGAGAGGTCGACCCCCTCCCAGAACCCTACCGGAGCCGCGTCCGCCCGTACTTCGAGGCACAACTCTTCGGGGCCTATCACCGGGCGATGAAGGCGTACCGGAGCGGGGAGTTCGAGAGAATGGACGAGGCGATCCCTGACCGCGAGCGCTTCGAGAAGTTCGTCGCCCTCGTGCCTGACGGCTGTCTCAAGAACAATGGAGAGACCGAGTTCGGCCTCGGCGGGCCGCTCAACACTTTCTTCTACTATCTTGTCACCGGGTATGCGATGTTTGTCGAGGGCGGCCCTGGCCACCCGGTCGGCACTCCCTTCCCTGGCGGGTTCGCAGTCGAGCGCCGGGGGGAGAAGTTCTTCTGCCCGATCAGGGACAAAGAGGACGATGTCCCCTTCTCGATCTGCAATGTCTGCCCGGCAGAGCAGATGGAAGGGGAGTGAGGATCAAAAAGAGAAAAATTCAGTTTTTATAGAACCCTCTGGACAGTTATCTCTGCAGGAAGATGACCGTTCGAAGACTAGGAATTAGTGAGGGTTTCTAAAGAGTTTAAAAAAGAAAAACCAGAGAGACCCTCCATCTCACTCCGCCATCTTCCGATAAAAATAGATGACAAAGATATACAGGAGGAGAAGGAGCCCGACCGAGGTGTAGGCCATCGTATACCCGGCCATCTCATAGGCGGGCAAGCTCTCCCGCCCTGCAATGAGAACAATCCCGACGACTGCAAGGAACACCGATGCGATCACGATGGTCAGGTGTGCCGCTCGCCCTGCGATCATATTGGTCATCTCGTCGGCCTCCACACGGTCGCTGACGTAGCGTTTTCGAAAGACGAGGAGCGCGAAAAGACCTGCAAACCAGACGGCGATCACAATGAGAGGCGCATTTAACGCCACTGCCCCCCCAAGGCCAGCCCCCATCGCGATGACGATGATGAGTTTCACGAGTTTGAACTGTTTGGTGTCCATGCCATCTTCCTGAGATGTGTGAAATATCTCACACAATGTTAGATATTTCCAACACATAAGGGTGCCGATGTTGTGGAGGGAGAGGGGCGTCACTTGGAGAGGATTTCACTCTCATCTCGCATCTGTAGATCCTTCAGAGTGATCTGGATCCAATACGCTGCACCCTCTGAGCCAGGAAGTACACAGGAATTCATTCTCGATATAAAATGAGCCCGCCAGGGAAGAGAGGGCACGCCCCTCACCAATACCTTTCACTCCATATGAGATTCCCATTTCTGGACCGAGTGGTGCGGGGCGTACCTCTCTTTTATCATCGCAAGCACATACGGCAGAGCGAGCACGAACGCCGCACACCCGAATGCAAGAAACAGATTCCTGTATGTCGCAACCATGGCGATGACCGGCACGATCACAAGCGTGGATACAAACTGACCGAGGTTCAGTGCTACTGAAAGGCCGCCATTCGCTCTGCCAAGATATTGTTTCGGCGTGATGGCGGCAATCCAGTGTAAGATCGTCGGCATCAGAATCCCCTCACCCAGACCGACAAAGATCACTGCGATCCCTACGGCAGCAAACGACGTGACACACCCAAGACCGCACATACCGATCCCAAAGAAGATGAAACAAAGGGTAATGAGAGTGTATCGATGAAATTTCCAGGCATTTCTCCCATACCAGATCCCGATGAGTGCCGAGGCACACCCCATGATCCCCAGGAATACGCCAGTAGTAAGCGCGGTGTTCTCGCCCAGAACCTGTGCTATCTCCATATTGGCAAGCAAGTAGGGGAACTTTGTCGGCAGTAAGAAGAACAACATGTTCCCAAGAAACAGAGTACCATATCCCAGGAGAAGGGGGACGACAGGGAGAGTTTCATCGGAGACCCCAGTTTTCTCCTCGATGTCCGGGCGAACAGGTTCTCTCATCGTTAAAAGAACGCCTGCGAGAATGACCACTCCGATCAGATAAACCAAGAACGCCGCACGCCAGGATATACCGGCAAGAATCCCCCCACTTGTTTCAAGAATTAATACCCCTATACCCATGGCGGCCGCCTGATACCCAAGAACCCTAGCACGGGTAGCTCCGTCGTAATAACAGACGATCAGAGAGGACGTCGTGCAGGTGATACCAGCAATACCGACCCCAAGGATAAACCTGCCAATCAATATTGCATATAAGGAGGTAAGGTAATAGCCAGAACTTCCTGCGATGGAGAAGATCGCAACAGAAGCGACAAGGACAGGGATCTTGCCGATTTTATCCGAGAGAGCCCCGACGAAATACCCAGTAAGGGCGATTGCAAGTGCGGGAAGCGTAATGATTAAGGAAATGGTGGCTTCTGATGCATCGGGAAATGCGTCGCTGATCAATGGCAGGGCCGGCGCGATCGCCGCTCCCCCCATGAGAATCAACATGGCCGAGAGCATGAGAAATAGAAAAGTCCATCTGGTTGGTCTAAAAGGCGTGGAATCCATGCCTTATCATGTTTCCAATCTCGAATTATAAAGAAAGTGCTCCTGAGCCTAGGAGCTGAATAGTATGATCGATGATGCGTTACTTTTGAAATTGAAAGGAATCGGGATGAGTGAATATGAAGCGAAGGTGTATGTGACTCTCTCCGCGTTGCGGGTCGCAAGTGCCCGCGAAATTCACGAACAGACAAAGATCCCGCGCGGCAGGGTCTATGAGACCCTCACCTCTCTGGCCCAGAAAGGGTTTGTCGTCTCATCTGGCAAGTCACCGGCGCGGTACTCGTCTGTAGATCTCACCCAGACGATCGAACGACTGAAACGAGAATCTGTAAAAGATCTTGAGGAATTGTATCGGCGCCTGAGAGCCCTCGAGACCGAAACACCTGAACCACTCATGCAGGGATATGAACTGTGTACTGAATGGACCAGGGACAATCAGATCAGGATGATGTTGAGGAGGGCGAAATCAGAAATTATCCTTCTCTGCGATGATGAAGAGTACCTCACCAGATATAGTCGTGATATTTCACGTGCCGCAAAACGGGTTTCTGTGTACCTTGTTGTGGGAAGAGAGGAACACGCCGGGTCGGTGCCGATAAAATGCTATGTCGGCGGGAATGATATCATGTCATCCCTCTTCTGTCATGAAGACCAGACCGGGCTCTCGATGAAAGTGTTGCTGATCGCCGACCGTCGGGAGTCGCTCTCAATTATGGAAGAGAACGGGGAATTGATGGGGATCTTCATATACCCTGATATTTACGCCGGTTACCTGTCGCGAAAAATTGTGCAGGAGATCCAGCTGGTCCAGAGGGCACGCAGGGGGACATGAAAATCGAGGTGCTGGTCCCTGCACACCGTCTAGGCCCAGCCAGAACGCCCTTTTCATGCGTATATCTACACATACAGCCAGCCCCTGATCTTCTAAGAGACATTGTGGACATCCTGACAAACCAGTCGCCTGATATGCCTCCTGTCTCAATACAGTTCGCAAAAGGGATGCGAGAGGCCGGATTTGAACCGACGAACCCCTGCGGGAACAGATCTTGAGTCTGTCGCCGTTGGCCAGCTTGGCTACTCTCGCGTTGTGCAGATCTTTTCGCCAGACAAGGGTTAATATTTATCGGCCGGGAGTGAGGGAGAACGGGCCTGCACGGTTCGAGAGGCACATACCACCCCAGATCAAATTTCATCTCGCATATACGCCCCCGCACATACATATTTAGAGACCCGGCCC
>JAQVHG010000173.1 GCA_028696365.1 Methanofollis sp. | reverse complement strand
CAGAAGCCGTACAGGAAGAGCATGATGCAGGTCTATGGGGCCGAGTGCATCCCGTCGCCGAGCGAGATGACGGCCGCGGGCAGGAAGGTGCTCGCCGATCACCCCGACACGCCAGGGAGCCTGGGGATCGCGATCTCAGAGGCCGTGGAGGACGCCGTGAACCATGCCGACACCAACTATGCCCTCGGCTCGGTCCTGAACCATGTCTGCCTCCACCAGACGGTCATCGGGCTCGAGGCCCGTGAACAACTCGCACTTGAAGACGCCTATCCGGACACGGTCATCGGGTGCGTCGGCGGCGGGTCGAACTTTGCCGGGCTCGCCTTCCCGTTTGCCGGGGAGAAACTCCGCGGCACGCACTCTGAGACCGAGATCGTCGGGGTCGAACCCGCAGCCTGTCCGACCCTCACGAAGGGGCTCTATGCCTACGACTACGGCGACATCGCAGGACTCACCCCGCTCCTGAAGATGTTCACCCTTGGCCACGACTTTGTGCCGCCAGCGATCCACGCGGGCGGGCTGCGCTACCACGGGGTCTCGCCCCTCGTCGCCCATCTCACCAACGCCGGGACGATGCGGGCCGAATCATATCACCAGAACGAGGTCTTCGAGGCGGCCCTCACCTTCGCACGGACCGAGGGGATCATCGTCGCCCCTGAAGCGGCCCATGCGGTGAAGGCGGCGATCGACGCCGCCCTGGCCTGCCGGAAGACCGGGGAGGAGAAGGTGATCCTCTTCAACAACTCCGGCCACGGCAACTTCGACTTCGCAAGTTACGACACCTATCTCGCGGGCGGCCTCCCTGACTACGAGTACCCGGCCGAGTTGATCAGGGAGTCGCTGGCGCACCTGCCAGAGGTGGGGTGATCCCCGGCCTGATCCTTTTTTCGCACCGTAAAATACACCATGAACCTGCGTTTCACGCATACGCCATGAAAATCCTAGTTAGGCCCTGATATGGATCCTGGCTCCTCTATCTGAGCAGGATATTATCTCAGGCCGCCACCCCCAATTGCCGCCCCAGCCTATTCTCATCGTGGAAGGGGTCAGGGGGTGCGACCCCCGGGCCCAGGATTCCAGGGGTGGCTCTACGATGAGGGCGACACCCCCGATAATCACACCTTCCCCTCATCTTCGTGCCTGGGGCGAGAGTCGCCCGTACCCCAGGGATGAAGAGAGAGCAGGGAAAGCAAAAGGACCATTGAGCCAATCTTCAGGATCATTATCATCAAGGTCATCCCAAAACTCTCTGACCTTTCCCTACGCTCCTGCCAGGGATGGAGTCTCCAGGCGCGAGACGGCGACACATGTCTCGCGAAGCGCATATCCATACACTCTCTGAAGCCTGAACATTCCCTCAAACCGGAGTTCCTTCCCAGAAATTTTGAATGCATATCTTCTGCTGGGGGGCTCGCCGCCCCCCGCTCCTCCACCACACGATTGGGAGAATGAAGGCAGCCTTGAAGCAGACGGCATGCACTCGATCCAGAATAGATGACCCTCGCCAGATCTCTCCTTCAGCGATTCCCCTCCAATCGCCATCCACCGGCGGTCAGGGGGCGGCACGCCCTCCGATGGAGAAGAGGCTGAAGAATTTCTGGAAGGATAGATCTCAGTTCGAGGAGATGTTGCCCCAAGAGAGTTTTGGGATATGCTCATAGTAGATCCTCACGGTGGCTCTCTCTGGTGGGAGAGCGTGCCGACCTCAACCGTCGGGTCTTCACCACCATCTTGCACCTGGAAGCGCCTGGAGGCTTTTACCCCCTAGAACCTCCCACGAGGAGGAGAGGGGGGCGGTGAAGTGAGCATGGTCTTTACCGGTTTTCCAGTCTTGAAAAGAGGGAGAACGCACGTGACGAGAAATGTTCACCCCACATGCGTGAGATGTGCGTTCGCTTCATGAGCGGCTCTCCAGAGCCAGAAGATCGAAGAATTCAAGCGGCCAGAGATCTGGAGAGACCTCAATCCAGAGGGTCTCTCCAGGACCGTCTACCCCTCCATCTGTCCTCATCCTTCCCAGACCCCTACCGATCTCGACACCGAAAGCCTATCGAGACAGGATTCCAGAGCATCACAACATTATTATAAGGCAAAATGCATGGCAGAGTTGGGGGACGTGGATGAAACCTATCATGACGACCGAGATGGAAGAGAAGAAGCAGATGGTCCTCTCGCTCTGCACCTGCACCGAGTGCCCGAGTTTTGAAGACTGCGGCGAAGAGGGGGGCTACTGCTTCCCGTCGATCGGGAAGAGTGTGTGCATTACGGCGGAAAAGGGATGTATCTGCGGCGGGTGCCCGGTCTACGAGAAGATGGGGCTCGGACATATCTACTACTGTTCTCGGGGTTCGGAGAAGGATCAGGCCGCGAAGTAAGGATGGGAGGACTGCATGGCGAGGTACCGCTGTGATGTCTGCCAGGTCTTCGAGTATGACCCCGCACATGGCGACCAGGCCACCGGGGTCACTCCAGGCACCGAACCTCCCGAATTTCCCGAGGACTGGCAGTGTCCGATATGCCGCTCAGACCGTTCCCACCTGCACATCATCGAGGTGGAACCAAAGAAGACGGTGGAGCAAACAGTCGTCTGCCCGGTCTGCGGCGCCACCCACGCCATCACGGTCTCTCATTATGGCCTCGGGTATGCTGAGGGCTATCTGGGGGAGTGGCGGCGGGAGGCTGACCTTCTCGAAGTGCACATGACCGAGATCCACCAGATCGCCGCCACTGGTGCGTCGGTCGTCGAGCCGATGCGCACCCAGCGTCCGGTCCTCTCGTGGGACGAGATCCTTATTCTCGGGGCACAGTTGGCACGCCTCCCTCTCAACCATGACGACCCGGTGGACACCAGGACAGTCATCGGTCCCCGCGCCGACCATCCACTTGTCATCGAGACGCCGGTCTATGTCACCCACATGTCCTTGGGGCGCTCTCGCGCGAGATCAAACTCGCCCTCGCACAGGGAAGCGCCGCGGTGGGGACGGCGATGTGCTCAGGAGAGGGCGGGATGCTTGAGGAGGTGCGGGACGCCTCGTACCGCTACATCCTCGAGTACGTCCCGAACCACTACACCACTGCCCCTGACGACCTCAGGACGGTGGACGCCGTCGAGATCAAGATCGGGCAGTCTGCCAAACCAGGGATGGGTGGCCACCTGCCTGCAGAGAAGGTGACACCCGAGATCGCGGCGGTGCGGGGATTCCCGCCAGGGCGCGAGATCACGAGCCCCGCAAGGTTCGAGGAGATCAGGGACGCCGAAACCCTCAGGGAAACGATAGAACATCTGCGTGACGCCACCGACGGCCGTCCAGTCGGGGTGAAACTTGCCGCGGGCCGCATCGAGGACGACCTGGCGGTGGTCCTCCCTGCAGGCCCGGACTTTGTCACTGTCGACGGGCGCCCAGGGGCGACTGCGGCCGCCCTCCGCGTCGTGAAGGACGCCACCTCAGTCCCGACGCCCTTCGCCCTCCACCGGGCCAGGGCCTTCCTCGACCGGCATGGCGCCGATGACATCTCCCTGGTGGCCACCGGGGGCCTGCGCATCTCCGCGGACTTCGCCAAGGCCCTGGCCATGGGGGCCGACGCCGTCGCGATCGGCACCGCTGCCCTGATGGCCTGCGCCTGCCAGCAGTACCGCCTCTGTTCCACCGGCACCTGCCCGGTCGGGGTGACCACCCAGGACCCGGAGTTGAGGGGACGGTTGCGGACGGATATCTCGGCGAGGATGCTGGAGAACTATCTCACCGTCTCGACCGAAGAGCTCAGGACCTTCGCACGCCTCACCGGTCACGATGATGTCCACGCCCTCTCTGTCAACGATCTCTGCACGACAAATATAGAGATCTCGGACCACACTGGGATCAGGCATGTGTAGGAAAAGGATGAACGTGTGCAATGGAGAGGTCAGGGACGGTACACCCTTCATCATGTTCATTCATTGGGCTCTGTAGAAATCCTCTGGGCAGGTATCTTTGGCGGGGGACGGGATTACCCCCCTCATGGCGATTGATTGTGCCTTCCCGGCCCCATCGTAGCCCAGAGGGTCCGGGGGCAGCGCCACCCGCCTATGGTGTGGGAAGGCGATTGAGTCGCCCTTGCACCGAGAGGAAGTGAGGGTTTCTACAGGGCCACCATTTCAGTTGATTTCTCACACCCTGGAAGACCTTGCCATGACCTTCTCTCTCTGACCCCTCTCCTTCTCCCAATGGCGGATCTTTTTTCTTCATGACGGTATACCCTGCCTCATCCATGACGATAATCGGCCTGGTCATCAACCCTGTCGCCGGCCTCGGCGGCACGGTCGGGTTGAAGGGGACCGACGGGAGGGCCGCCGAGGCGAGACGGCGCGGGGCGGTGCCGAGGGCAGAGGGGCGTGCCGTCGAGGCCCTCCGCACGCTCAGGAACCTCCCCCTCCAGATCCTCACCTCTGCCGGACCGATGGGGGCCGACGCCCTGGAGGCCGCAGGCATCAGGGACTACAGGATCGTCCATGTCCCCAAAGGCCCTGAGACGACGGCCGAAGACACTCGCGACGCGGCCAGGGCCTGCGTCGACGCCGGGGCCGACCTCGTCCTCTTCTGCGGTGGGGACGGTACGGCACGCGACGTCGCCGCGGCCGCGGGAGAGACCCCGGTCCTCGGCATCCCCGCGGGCGTGAAGATGTACTCCGGGGTCTTTGTGGTCCGCCCAGCCGCGGTGGGCGAGGTCCTTGGCGGCGACTACGCCCTCCGCGAGGCCGAGGTGATGGACATCGACGAGGAGGCATATCGGCGGGGGGAGTTGCGGGCCCGCCTCTATGCAACGGTGCAGGTGCCCTTCCTCCCCGGAAGAGTGCAGGCAGGGAAAGAGGTCTCGTTCGGGGATGAGGCGACGGCCCGTGCCGGCATCGCCAGGTTCATGGCCGACCTGATCAGGGCGGGCGGAGGCGTGGTCCTCGGCGCCGGGAGCACCACCGCGGCGATCGCAGACGAGGCCGGGATCAAGGCGACCCTCCTCGGGGTGGACCTCATCGTGGACGGCAGACT
>JAQVHG010000172.1 GCA_028696365.1 Methanofollis sp. | reverse complement strand
TCCTCCCGCACCCCTACCACATGTGGCGCCATGGCGTCGGGCAGAAACTGAAGGCCGGGCCGTCCCTCGTGGACGCCATCGAGGTCTTCAACAGCCGCTACATCATGGGCACCGCAAACCGGAAGGCAGCCATGGTCGCCCGGTCCCTGGGCAAACCCTGCGTAGGAGGAAGTGACGCCCACCAGGCGCGGTTTGTCGGCTACGGCTACACGCTCGTCGATGCCGAGCCCAACCTGGCTTCCATCCTCGAGGCGATCCGGGCAGGGCGGACCACGGCGGGAGGACGGATGACCCCACTCAGGTCGTACACCAGGCAGTCTCTGAAGAGCTCATGGAAAAAGATCAAGGGCAGGATACCATGATGAGACTCGCCTTCAGGATCGGATATTGGGGCGACGGATTTTACGGGTCTCAGGTCCAGTCCGAGGTTCGGACCGTCGAGGGCGACGTGGTCGCGGCCTGCAGGAAACTCGGACTTTTCGATGATCCGCGTGAGGCGCGCTTCGCCTTTGCCGGCAGGACCGACCGCGGTGTCCATGCCGCCGGACAGGTCTGTGCCTTCACGACCGATGTCCCAGAACGGGCGGTCGCCGCCCTCCCATACAGACTCCCTGCTGACATCTGGATCACAGGCTGGGCAGAAGTCCCTGATCGGTTCAGCCCAAGGAAGGAGGCGACCTCCCGGACATACCGTTATTTTTTTGAAGAACATCCTGGCGATGCAGTTTTGATGAACGAGGTGGCGCAGTTTTTTCTCGGCGAACACGACTTTTCTCTCCTCTCAAGACGGAGTGAGAGGAGTCCAGTGCGCCGGGTGCATGCCGCCAGGGTCTATGAAGAGGGAGGTTTCTGCGTCTTCGAGGTGACTGCCGCGGGATTTCTCTGGAATATGGTCAGGTGTATGGCCTCGGCCCTCGCCGCGGTCGGGCGGGGCGAGAAGAATCCAGAATGGATCAGAACCCTGCTCAGAGGAGAGGAGGAAAGACGTGTTGCCGCCGCCCCGCCAGGCGGCCTGATCCTCACCGACATCGCATATGATTTCGAGTTCACTGCGCTCGCCCCCTCGCCAAAGGCAGAGGGTGCCCTGTTCAGGAGAGAAAAGGACTTTCGAGTGAAAGTACGGGTAAATGAAGCCCTCAAATCATTTTTCTCGCATTAGGAACCCTGGTTGTCAGATCCGTATCAAACCAACAAACCAAAGAATGAGTGTACAAATAGTAATGTAGAAGAGTCTGGGAACAAAGGTAATGATCAATAATTGAGAATTACTGGTGAGGAGTTGAGTACGATTTCTGAGATTCCAAAGGAGGAGTACATCACGACCTGCACCGCGGCTTGTGCCGGATGTAGTTCGTCGCTGTCCCTCCGCTATGTCTTAAAGGCGGCCGGGCCCGACACTGTCCTGGTCGTCCCGGCATGTTGCACTAGCGTCATCCAGGGGATGTATCCGAACACCTCCTTCAATGTGCCAGTGTACAACATCGCCTTTGCAGCGGCTGCAGCCTGCGCCTCGGGTATGAGCAAGGCGTTCAGGAGTGCAGGGAAGAAGACCAATGTCATCGTCTACGCCGGGGACGGCGGGACGGTCGACATCGGGATCCAGGCGCTTTCCGGCGCGTTCGAGCGTGGCACCGATTTCCTGTACATATGCTATGACAACGAGGCCTATGGAAACACTGGGATGCAGCGTTCTGGTGCGACGCCACTCGGCGCCGTGACCACCACCACCCCGGCAGGGAAGACCGAGACCAAAAAAGACCTCGACCAGATCGTGGCCGCCCACAATCCCCCGTACATGGCGACCGCCTGTAGCGCCTACCCCCTCGACCTATACAAGAAGGTCAAGAAGGCGCTCTCCATCGAGGGGCCGAAGTTCATCCACATCCTGGCGCCCTGTCCACCTGGGTGGAGGTACAACTCCGACAAGACCATTGAGGTCGGGAAACTCGCGGTGAAGACGGGATCGTGGGTGCTGTACGAGCGTGAGTATGGGAAACTTACGGTTTCCGGGCCGTCCAGAACGGCGCTGAAAAAGCCGCACCCGATCGAGGAATATATCCGTGCCCAGGGCAGGTTCAAGAAGGCCACCCCCGAGATCATCGCTGAACTTCAGCAGAGTATCGAGAAGAATCTTGCACGGATCAAGAAGGAGGAGGAAGGCATATGTTGATGATCTCCACCGGCAACAAGGCCGTCGCGGCAGCGGTCAAGCAGGCCGCTCCGTCGGTCGTCGCCGCATACCCGATCACTCCGCAGACCGAGATCATCGAGCAGATCGCCTCCTATGTCGCCGCAGGCGAGGTCGAGACCGAGTATATCCCGGTCGAGAGCGAGCACTCGGCGATGGCGGCATGCATCGGGGCTTCGGCCACGGGCGTGCGGACCTTCACGGCGACGAGTTCGCACGGGCTGCTCTACATGCACGAGATGCTCCACTGGGCGGCGGGGGCACGCCTGCCAATCGTGATGGCGAACGTGAACCGCGCCCTTGGACCTGGATGGAACACCTGGGCCGAGCACACCGACGCCTTCTCGCAGCGCGACACTGGGTGGCTCCAGGTCTTTGTGGGGACGGTCCAGGAGGCCTACGACGCCACACTCATGGCCTTCCGCATTGCAGAGGACGAGCGGGTGCTCCTGCCGGTGATGGTCAACCTCGACGGGTTCACCCTCTCACATATCATGCAGTCGCTGGAGACCGTTGACCTCGGCGACTTCATCCCGGCAAACAGACTCCCGTACGCCATCGACGTGAAGAACCCGATGGGGTATGGGCCGATGACCGGGCCTGACGATTACTTCAGGTTCAGGTGGGACATCGAGCGCTCGATGCGGGACGCCCGTGAGGTGATCCGCGAGACCGAGGAGGAGTTTGCCCGCAGGTTCGGCAGGAAGTACGGTCCGGCCGAGGAATATCGGTGCGAGGACGCCGAGGTCGTTGTCGTCTCGATGGGTACCCTCGGCAAGGAGGCCGAAGTGGCCGTCGATATCCTCAGGAAGGAAGGGATCAAGGCCGGTTCGATGCGTCTGCGCTGGTTCAGGCCTTTCCCTGACCTCGACCTGAAGGGACGGGAGGTTGTGGTCATCGACCGCGATTATTCGTTTGGTTTTGGTGGGGTCGTGGCGGCTTCGCTCAAAGCGAAGACTGGCATCGAGTGCTACAATGTGATCGCTGGCCTCGGCGGCCAGGAGGTCACGTACAACGACATCGCCGACTTTGTGCGGGACCGTCGGATCGGTGAAGAGATGTGGTTTGGGGTGAGCGAGTAATGTACGAGATTCGGATCCACTCCCGCGGCGGACAGGGTGGGGTGACGGCGGCCCGTCTCCTTGCCCTTGCGGCTTTCAGGGACGGGAAACATGCGACCGCATGCCCATTCTACGGCGCCGAACGCCGGGGCGCACCGGTCGTCTCTTTCGTGCGGATCGACGACGCCCCGATCAAGATCTACTCGCAGATCCACAACCCCGACATGGTGGTCGTCCTGGACGCCTCGGTGATGGAGACGGTGGACGTGCTCCAGGGGCTTAAGGAAGGCGGGAAGGTGCTGGTCAACAGCGAGCACCCCCAGGAGTTCCCTGGCTATACTTCCTATCACGTCGACCTGACCGGGATCGCCCTTGCCCAGGATCTCGCCATCGCGGGGACGCCCATCGTCAACACCCCCTTCCTGGGTGCGGCGGCAAAACTCGGGATCGTCTCTTTCGAGTCGGTCACGCAGGCGATCAGGGAGATGTTTGCGGACGAACGGAACGTGAAGGTGGCCGAGGCCGCCTACAAGGAGCTGGTCATATGAGAGAACGGCTTGCGCTGAGCAGACCAAAGAAGGGCGCATGCGGACTCACCGGGTCGTGGCGGGTCTTCCGTCCGGTCGTGGACAGGGAGAAGTGCAACCAGTGTGGGATCTGCGAGATCCACTGTCCCGACGCGGTCATCGACGAGGAACTGAACATCGACCTGGACTTTTGTAAGGGCTGCGGGATCTGCGCAAATGTCTGCCCGAAGAAGGCCATCACGATGGTCAGGGAAGAGAGATAATTTATTCTGGGGCCATTGTGCCCCTTCTTTTTTTCGGCTCTGTAGAATTCGGCATGAACCTGAGGCTCAAGCATACGCGATGAAAATTCTAGGTGGGCTCTGGGTTGTGGACCCTTGCTCCCTCTTCGGAGCAGGACACCACATGGGATCATCACTTCATTGCCGCCCCCACCTATCCTCGTCGTGGGGGTCCGGGGGTGCAACCCCCGGCGCGAGATTCCAGGAAAAATTCTACGATTGAAGGCGGCACGCCGGATCCACATCATGCCTTCCTCCACCTTTGCGCCAGGGGCTCTGCCCCCGCACACCCGATCATCACGCCTTCCCTGTCGTCGTGACCCCAAGGATAGACCCTGGAAGGTTGAGGGCCGATCTTCTCTCAGAGGGATCACGCGCCTATCCTGCAGAAACTTTTCCGACTCTGTCCATACCCTTTTTCAGTCAGGCAGAGAGACAGGAAAAGAGATGATCCGGGCACACACCACGCAGCAGCAAGTTGCTCTCGTCCACTGCCGCCGGTACGACGAGGAAGAAGTTTTCCAGTCGGTCAGGAGGGCTGTCGATCTGGTCGGCGGGGTCGGGGCATATGTGAAGCCGGGAAGCCGGGTGCTCCTCAAGCCAAATCTCCTGATGGGGGCGGGGCCAGAGCGGGCGGTCACCACCCACCCGACGGTGGTCTGCGCGGTCGCCCGCCTCCTCTCGGCTCATGGATGCGAGGTGGTCATCGCCGATTCGCCGGGAGCCGGGACGCGCTATACCAGGCGCAACCTGGAGCATGCCTATGAGAAGGCCGGGTTCACCGCGGCCGCCACATATCCTGGGGTGAGACTGAGCACCGACACCTCGTCTCAGGAGGTCTCCTGCCCTGACGGAGAGGTGATGAAACGCTTCTCGATCATCGACGAGGCGATCAACGCCGACGCCATCGTCGTCGTCTCCAAGGCGAAGACCCACCTCTTCACCACCTACTCGGGGGCGGTGAAGAACCTCTTTGGGGTC
>JAQVHG010000171.1 GCA_028696365.1 Methanofollis sp. | reverse complement strand
TCTTCGATCCCATCAGGGAGATCGATCCTGACGTGATCACCCTCGGGTTCAACCAGTTCTTCAAGGAAGAGGACCTAAGGGCGGCTCTGAAGGAGCGCGGGCTGCGTGCCGAGGTGGTACGGATCGGGCGCTACGAGGGGCCTCTTGCCAGTTCGTCTCAGATCGTCGAGCGGACGCTCGCCAAGCGGACTCCCCGCTGACCTTTCTCTCTTTTTTCTTCAGACCGTTATTGCTCGTGATGGGCTCTTTAAAGACTCTTAGATTGTTCTGTCATGCCACCCCCCGCTTCCTTTCTGGTCCGAGCATGATTCAGCCGCCTTCCCTCGTGCCTGTACAGGGATGAAAAGAGGCTCGAGGAGGCACAATCGACGGACCCGATGAGAGTTGCCGTCCTCGACCGATCGTATGGAGGGTCCGGGGGGTGCAACCCCCCGGCGCGAGATTCCAGGAAGGATTCTACTATGAGGGCGGCACGTTCTGATCATCACGCCTTCCCAAACATCGGTGCCGGGGGCTCTGCCCCCGCACCCCCGGGATGAAGATAGGGATGGGGAAGGCACAATCGATGGACCCGAAGAGAAACTCGCCGTCCTCGACCAATTGTGTGGCGGAGGGAGCGGGGGGCGAAACGCACCCCGCAGAGATCGCCATCCCGAGGGATCCTACAAAGTCTAAATATTGTTCTCGCGCCTTTTCTTCGTATGAGACACTTCAGGGAGTTTTCCCCCACCCCCCATTCATAATCCGGTACGGTCGCCACAATTTTATGGAATGGTGCAGAGATCGTGGTGACATGGGAGGAAGAGGACAGAAATATACGAATATAAATCTGCAGGGACGTGCTGGAAGACTCATCCTCCCCCTTCTCCTCTACCCTCTGTACGCCCTTGCCCTCTTCCTCCTCTTCCCTGATGACGCAGCCCTCTATATCGGCCTGATGGCGGCCTATATCACCCCGCCAGTCGGACGAGAAGCCCTCATCCCCATGGCCGTGGTCCTCGGCCAACCCTGGTGGCTCACCGCCCTCACCTGCACCTATGTGGATATCGTCGGCTGCCTCATCGTCGCCCTCAACTTCGACCTGGTCCTTGCCCTTCCCAAAGTCGGGCCAAAACTGGCCTCTGTGGTCAGGACCGGCGAGATCCTTCTCGAACGGCGACCATGGCTGAGAGGTCTCTCGTACGCGGGGCTCGTCCTCTTCACCACCTTTCCGATGATGGGTTCTGGCGGGATCGGGGGGGCAGTAGTGGGCCGGCTCATGGGCCTAGGTGAACGCGGGTTGATCTGCTGTGTCGGACTCGGCGCGGCGATCGGGGCGACCCTTCTCGCCCTTGGGGCCACGTTTGCGGTCTCTCTTACGGGTGGAGGAATGATCGTGGGGATCACACTCCTCCTTGTTTTCGTCGCCGTGGGTTACCTGCTCCGCCGCGTCGCGCTCCTTGATAAGGGGCTGACACCAACATACAAAGAAAGATGACAGGGATGCTGCTCACCAAAGAAATCTCCTTCCACCCCAACCCCCTGGTCGACCGGGCAGTCAAATTGGTTCTCCCCTTTGGGCTTGTCACGGCCCTCCTCGTCTCCCTCTACCTGACCACCCCTCATGAGGACTACCTGACTCTTGCAGGCCTGCTCGCGGCCTATATTGTCCCGCCGGCAGGGAAGGAGTCGGTGATCCCGATCGGGATCGGGCTTGGCGAACCCTGGTGGCTCCTGGCGATGATCATCGTCGTCATCGACCTCAGCACATCGCTCTTCGTTGCCCTCAATCTCGACCTGACCCTGAAGATCCCGTTCATCGGCCCCTGGATCGGACGGGTGATGGAGGGTGGCCAGTCGTACATTAGGTCCCACCCATGGATCGGGCGACTCTCCACCATCGGCCTGACAATCTTTGTGATCGTCCCCTTCCAGGGCTCAGGAGGGATGAACGCCACCATCCTTGGACGGATCATGGGGCTGGCACCCATGGTGGTGGTCGGGTGTGTATTGGCCGGGAGTATCATCAGCAGTTTCGGGATCGCCCTTGGGACCACGGCGGTCCTCTCCCTCTTCAGGGAGAGTGTGTACCTGGGGTGCGGTGCCCTCATCGCGGTCGCCGCCTTGATCACAGGGATCGTCCTCCTCTGGAAACGCTACGCCCCTGCGGCCTGAATCTCTCTTTTTTTGGTTGTGTAGAATTCCTCTGGATGACTATCTCTGCGTGGGGCGGCACGCCCCCGAGCCCCCCGCGGCATGATAGGACGAGGACAGTAGCCCCCTCGTCATGGTCGTAGATTCTGCCTTCCGGCCCCCCTATCGAGCTCCCGGGGGTCGGGCGGCACTCGCCCCCGGCTAAAGAGGTAGGAAGGCGGGGGACACACATCTCCCCACACAAGAGGAGAGGGTTTCTACAGAGCCTTTTTTTTGGCTTTGAAGTCATCCCAAAATCTCCACCCTTACCCTCACAGAAGTTCGAGATAGGATGAGGGGTGAGAGAACCTCTCCTCCTCATAGCGCAGAGAAGCACCCATGGCCTTCCCACACATACCATCATGCCGGGGCGAGAAGGCATCTTTGATAATCCAGAAGAGGGTTTTTCCGTCCTCCCCATGTCAGGATAAGAGTGAGGACAGCAAATGCCCTTGTCATGATCGTCTATTCTGCCTCCCGGTTTCATCGTCATCTCGGGACCGAGCGGCACCTGTCCTCGGCAAGAGACTATGGGAAGGCGGATGAGTCACGTTCATGCTTGGGAGAGGTAAGAGTTTCTCCAGAGTCCTTTCTTTATGCAACCTGCGAGTTCAGAATTCTCATATAGAGACGACGCCAGAGATCGTCGCGGTGATACCTGTGAAATCCCGCGCAGCCATACTTGTGATCGCCCTCCTCCTGCTCGCCGTACCGGCCCTTGCAGTCCCTGGAGAGAAGGGCGTGGCCCATGAGAAAGGATGGGAAAAACATTCTGTCACTCTCCAGGAAGAAGTGATAACGCCGATAGCAACACTTTCCGAGAACGAGACCGAGGACATTCCGGAAATTGCTGAGAACGAGACTGACGAAGTCCCTGAGATCGCCGAGAACGAAACAGACGAGCCTCCTCAGGTCAAGCCAACCAAGAAGATCCCGCCTGGCATCGCAAAGCGCCTGTCCCAGGATGAGAATGCGAAACCCCTCCCCCCTGGACTTGCAAAGCGTCTCCCGTCCCCTGTGAACGAGACGAACGGCACCGTTGATCTCTCTGAGAATTTCACCTGGCCACCCTCAACCTGGAAGAACCAGAACCAGGTTAGGACCGCAGTTCACGCTCTCCTTGCCTCAGAAGACAGAGAAGGAGGGATCGGGGAGAACATATCGGCGATCGCGAGGGAGTACAACAACTCCATCCAGACCAGGATGATGGCCGAACAGCAGATCCAGGAGAGGCAGGGATTGACCCGTGTCCTCTTCGGCGGCGATCAGGAAGCAGTGGTGTTCCTCTGCCAGCACCTCAACCAGACCTCCGAGCAGATCCGCACGATGCAGCAGCTTGTCGAGACCTCCGCCTGCGACAACCAGACCCGCACCCTCCTCATGGAGCACCTTGCCGTGATGGAAGAGGACCAGGCCCGTCTCTCTGCCCTTGTGCAGAACGAGACTGTGGACCAAGGCCTCTTCGGATGGCTTTTCCAGTGAAGGGAATTTCCCTTCACGTCTTCGTCTCTCCTTTTGCCTTCGCCGCCGAGCGTGCGATCAGGATGGTGACCACTACCGCCACGATGGTCACGACGACGGCATAGATCGTCTGTGCGGTGAGACTCTCGGCCGTTCCAAAGACCTCCTTGAAGAGTTCCTGGATCGCCCCGTTCCATGCCAGCGCGGCGACCAGCCCAAAGGCCGCGGTGACCAGTGCCGCAATCTTATCCAATACCTCCGCATACAGGGACATGGCCGGGAGATGACCCGCACATTATATATCCTCTTGGATGCACGAGGCGCGCCATAATCTCCTGCTCAAGAGGGGAGTTTGCATCCACCGTAAGAAATAGGAGGGTTTTTCCAGTCCTGCGAGGATGATCTGCTCAGCCATGAAGACAGGAATGGTCTATCTCAAGCCCGCTGAGATCGCCGACCTCGCCGGTCTCCCCGAAGATACTGTGCGGGAATATCTCCACACCTATCCTGACCTCTTCCGCGGCCGGAGTATCGGGCCGGTCCGTCTGTACACTCCCGCCGCCGTCGAGACTGTGAAGCGCCTAGCCGAGGAGGCCTCTGGGGGCAAGGATCAGACGGTGCCCGCGAAGGCCATGGTGGAACCCGCCAACAATAGCGACGGAGAAGAGGAGCCCGAACCCGAACCCTCTCCGGTCACCCAGGCCTATCTGGATGCTCGAGACCTCAAGACCCAGGTTGCACGGCAGGCACTGGAGATCGAGAACCTCAGGGCCGAACTAGACCGGCAGGGTCATGAGTTCACGGATACGATCGCCGCACTGGAAGAACGCCTCGTCGCCGGAGAGAAGAAGACTTCCCTCATCGCCGAGTGGGTGGATTACTTCGACTACGAGATCGGGCACCTCAAGCGCCCCTTTTTCGAGCGTCTCCTTGGAAAAAAGAGTTAGTTTTTCCTGCAGACCAGGAAGAGTGCACCGCAGATCGCGAGCGCCCCGAGGACCGGGAAGAATGAGAGCGGTGTCTGGGTCTGCGTCGGTTCAGGCGTGAGCGTGGCGTCGATCTCGACGGTCTCGCCCTTTGCCGGGTACTGCTCGATCTGGACGGTCGAAGACTGGTAGCCAGGTGCCGTGACGGTGATCGCCTTATATGGCGTGGCGGTGGTGTAGACCCTGACCAGGAGTTCTCCGTCCTTGATCTCGCCCTTCAACTCGTAGTCAAAGAAGACTGCGGCGCCCTCGGCATTGCTCTTCACCAGGAACGCACCCACGTCCCCACCAATGGGTGCCTGCTCCAGGGTTACCCCGAGCTCCACGGTCTCGCCCTTTGCCGGGTACTGCACGATCGGGGCGGTGTAGGTCTGGTAGCCCTCCGCCTCGACGCTGATCGTCGTGTACGGGGTTAGGTCGG
>JAQVHG010000170.1 GCA_028696365.1 Methanofollis sp. | reverse complement strand
AGGGCGACGCCGAAGGCCTTGTAGACCGCCTCGGCGATGTGGTGGTCATTGCGTCCATAGAACCGCACATGGGCTGTCACCCCCGCCTGGATGCAGAGGCTGTAGAAGAAGTGCTCGAAGAGCGTGGTGTCGATCCCGCCGACCGCCGGCGTGTTGAACTCGCCGGTGAAGACCAGGTAACCCCTTCCGCCGACGTCCAGGGCCACTGTCGCGAGTGCCTCGTCCATCGGGATTGAAGCGTCGGCAAACCGCGTGATCCCGGCACCGTCGCCGACCGCCTCCTTCAACGCCGCCCCGAGGACGATCCCCACGTCCTCGACCAGGTGGTGGGCGTCCACCTCCAGGTCGCCCTCGGCCTCGACCTGCAGGGCAAACCCACCGTGCTTTGCAAATGAGGTGAGCATATGGTCGAGGAAAGGCAGGCCTGTCTCGATCCTGCTCTCCCCCTCGCCCTCCAGGTCCAGGGTGAGATCGATCTTTGTCTCCTTCGTCGCTCTCTGAATGGAACTTCGTCTCATCGTGCCGCCTCCAGTGCCTCTTCAAACGTGATTTTTCTATTGTACAGGGCCGACCCGAGGACCACCCCCGCGACCCCCAGGTCGCGGAGGGCCCGCACGTCCTCGGCGCTCGTCACCCCGCCGGCCACGACCACGGGGAGGTCTGTCTGCTCCAGGAGACGTGCCACCGGTTCGGTCTCGATCCCCTGGCAGAGCCCCTCCACTGCAACATTGGTGAAGAGGAGCGAACCCGCCCCGAGCATCTCGAAGCGCTTCGCCCAGGAAAGATAGTCGCCGGCCTCCTCCTGCCAGCCCTCGATGACCACCGCCCCGCCCCGTGCGTCGACGCCGGCCATCACCTGTTCTGGCCCGAACTCAAGAGAGAGATCGCGGATGATCTCAGGCTCACGGACCGCCACCGTGCCCAGGATCACCCGCTCGACTCCCGTCTCCAGCCAGGCGCATGCGTCCTCGCGGCTCCTGATCCCGCCGCCGAGTTGCACAAAGACCCCAGTCTCTTTGATCACCTCGCGGATCATCTCGGCGTTCGCCTGTGCCGCCCCGAATGCCCCGTCCAGATTCACCACATGGAGGGCCTCGGCCCCCGCGTCCAGCCAACGGCGTGCATTCTCGAGCGGCGTCCCGAAGGCCCGCGCACTCTCCCGCCGCCCCTGGACCAGTTGCACGCACTGCCCGCCCAGGATATCGACTGCCGGAAAGATTATCATAGGCGATCAGGGGATCATCCGCTCGATCGGCATCACCAGGATATCGCGCGCACCCGCCTGCTTCAACTGGTTGATGAGCTGGTATACGCACTCCTCGGCCACGACCGCATGGACCGCGACCAGTCCTTCCTTTGAGGCCACGTCCATTACCGTCGGCCCGCCAAGGCCCGGGAGCACCTGCTCGATCGCAGGCAGGGCCTCGCGCTGGGCATTCATCATCAGGTAGCACTGCCCCTTTGCCCTCACCACACTTTCCAGGGCCAGGAGCACCTCATGGACCTTTTCCTTCTTCTCGGTGAGGGCCTCCTTGCTTGCGATCACCTCGGTGCTCGACCTGAGCACCTCGGAGATCACCCTGAGCCGGTTGGTCCTGAGTGTCGTCCCTGAACTGGTCAGGTCCACGATTGCGTCGGCGATCCCCAGGTACGGCGTCGCCTCGCAGGCCCCGCCGACCGGGACGATCGTCACCGAGACCCTGTGCTTCTCAAAGAAAGCCCTGGTGATGGTGGGAAACTCGGTCGCCACCCTCTTCCCGTCGAGGGCTGAGACGTCGGTCACCGCAGAGTCCTCGGGCACGGCCGCCACCAGGGTGGCGCCTCCCATCTTGAGGTCAAGGAGTTCTTCCACGTCTGAACCACGCTCCATCACCATATCGTGACCGGTGATCCCGATGTCTGCGGCGCCGTTGGCCACATATTCGGGGATGTCGGCAGGACGGGCAAAAAGCACCTCGATCTCAGGGTCCACGGTCCTTGCGACAAGCTTACGCTCGCCGGTTCCAACCAGATGGATCCCGCTCTTCTCTACAAGTTCACGGACCGGCTGAGCGATCCGCCCCTTGTTCGGTAATGCCAGGCGGATACAGGTCATATCTTCCTCCTGCAGGTCGTACCTGCAAAAAAATAATTGAATGTTCAAAAAATCTTAGAAGGTCTTCAAATCGCCCCTGATGACCTTCTCAGTGATACCGGTGATGTCCTCAAGCCCGGTATCGATGATCGCCTCGACCGCAGGCCTGACCTCGGCGAGGTCAACGCCCTGCCGCGGGATGATCTGGACACTCGCCACCAGCGGCTGGTCGATGGGATGGCCGATCTGGGAGAGGAGCCTGATATAGATCTCCTCGATCCCGTCCACCTCGGCGATGCAGGTGTTGCCGAGGTGCGTCGCGAGGAGGTTGTAGATCTTACCGATATGGTTGATCGGGTTCTTCCCACTCGTCGCCTCCATGCTCATTGGGCGGTTGGGGGTGATCAACCCGTTGCACCGGTTGCCCCTGCCGACCGAGCCGTCGTCGCCCATCTCGGCTGAGGTGCCGTTCACTGTCAGGAACACACTCCCGCTGGCGATATCGTCGGCGGTGTTGACATGCACACGGGTCGTGCGCCTCGTGAACTGGGGCGCGATCTCCTGGATACTCTCTTTCAGTCTCTCGACCGCCTCGGCGTACTCACCGATGTCTGAGAGGTAGCGGTCGACCATCGCCACCGCGAGGGTGAGGGTGATCTCGTCGCCGTCACGCAGGCCCATCACCTTCACGTCGGTCCCGACTTCGGGATGCCGTGGGCGGTACACGCTGTCGATGTAGTCTGAGACACCCTTGACCAGACTCTCGGCCTCACTGAAAGGGGCGTGGCCCACGCCAAAGGAAGTGTCGTTCGCCCGCATCACCCTGGTGCCGCCGCAGGTCTTGAAGACGTCGCGCAGGTCGGTTGACCCTGCCCCCATCCGGCAGTCGACGATGATGTCGCGCTCCATGTTCATGATAGGGATGATGCTCTTCACATAGGCCCTGGCCGCCTCGACCGCGATGGCGTCGGCCGGGATGTTGATCCCGTCAAAGACCTTGGTGGCCCGCCCGGTGAGGAGCGCATAGATCGGCTTGACCACCTTGCCACCGCCAAAACATGGGATGGACTCGCCGGCCACGATCTCGCCCTGGTCGGTATTGTGGTGGAGGTACACCCCGCACTCGTCCATGTACGCCCGGCAGAGCGCTCGCGAGATCGCCTCCGCGATCCCGTCCGCGATGCTGTCAGGGTGGCCAATGCCTTTTCGCTCGACCAGTTCGATCTGTTGTCTCTCGATAGGGGTCTGTTCGATCTTCTCTACCCTGATATTCCTGATCATAATAACCCTCACTCTTCTAAATAGTAAATAAAATGCTTGGGCATCATTTAACCATTTCTAACTGGTGATCTTGATATCCGACCTGATCGTGATGGTGCAGGCGCCGTCACGGAAGACTCTCACGATCCCCCCACTCTCAGAGACCGTCACCCCGACCGCTGGCATCACCGCAGTGATCGCCGCCGTCGCCAGGTGTCGCCCTCCCAGGCCGGGCGGGAGGTTGACTACCTTCGAGTTGACGTCGAGATATGTCCCTGCAGAACAGACGGTGCCATCTGTGTCGATGATGAAAACGCCGTCGATCTGGGCAAATTCCTTCACACTTTCCCAATTCTCCTGATTTGTGATGGTACAGGCGGCTGGGTCATGCCCTGCAAAGGGATTGAGAACTGCCTGGTGGGTGTGCCTCGCGATCCGTGTGGGATCCCCGATGATGAATGCCGTCCCGATCCTCCTGCCTTCCCGCCCTTCGATGGCGATCTCAAGGGCGAGGTTGAGAACGGCGTACATCACGTCCTTTGGGACGATATCCTCATACTCCTTGATGTTGACAAAGTTCTTCGCCTTCTCTAGGTCAAAGACCAGGATAGCATACGGGAAGACCGCCACGACGGTCCCGTCCTCGAACTGCTCCTTGAGATAGGCATGCACCGCAGCGTCGAGCATATGGTGCTCGCAGACCGAGAGGATCTCGCACATCGAGAGGTCCTTGAGGATGTCGAGTTGCAGATCCTGGACCCAGACCAGCGGCACCTTTGCCTGGCAGGTGCAGGGCTGGGTAAACGAGACGACGGCCCGCGCCCCGATCTCCTCGGCGAGTTCGGTTGCAGTCTGGACAAGGAGTTTGTCGTTCATAGGAGTCTCTTGATGATACCTGGAATCTCAGATGGCCGTGAGGCCACGTCGACATCCATCGCCTTTAGCCTCTTGATCTTGGACTTTGCATCACCCTCGCCGCCAGAGATGATCGCACCCGCGTGCCCCATCCGCTTGTTCGGTGGGGCGGTAACTCCAGCGATGTAGGCGACGACCGGGAGATCGGTCGACCTGACCCCTTCTTCCTCCAGGTTGCCGCCGACCTCGCCGATGAGCACCACTGCCTTGGTCTGTGGATCCTCTTCGAAGCGTGCTAGGGTATCGGCGAAGGTCTGGCCGATGATCGGGTCGCCTCCGATCCCGATGACTGTGGACTGGCCGATCCCGGCCTTGGTTAGTTCGTCGACGACCTCGTAGGTGAGCGTCCCACTCCTGGAGACAACCCCGACATGGCCGCGAGAGTAGAGATGGGCCGGCATGATCCCGAGCTTGAGTTCGCCTGGCGAGAGGAGACCTGGGCAGTTTGGGCCGATGACCTTGCACCCAACTGTCTCCGCATACCCGATCGCCTTCATGGCGTCATGGACCGGGATATGTTCAGTGATCGCCACGATCGTCTCAAGTCCGGCATGGGCGGCTTCCATGATCGAGTCCCCCGCCGCCCCTGCCGGGACAAAGAGGACGCTCGCGGTAGCGTCGTGCTCGGCTAGGGCTTCCTTGACACTGTCGTAGACCGGAACGCCGCAGACTTCCTGCCCCCCCTTGCCTGGGGTGACACCGGCAAGGACGCCTGTGCCGCCGACCGACCTTGCATACTCGTTCATCAACTTGATATGAAAGGAACCCTGCTTCCCGGTCGCGCCCTGCACGATG
>JAQVHG010000169.1 GCA_028696365.1 Methanofollis sp. | reverse complement strand
TTTGGTACAGGAGTACAGAGAGAGAAGTGTGTACAGCTCCCCCAGGTAATTTGCACACGATCCGGAGAACACCCCGCACCCATGGTGGCCGTGTGTATGGTAGAAAAGTGCAAACGAGAGGGGGAAAACTGGCACACATGCCTGGTTGACCGATCAGGCGCGGCATGTGCGATTATTTCCAGGTGCAAACCAGGTGCGAAGAAAATACACAGTGCAAGTGAACCGCCCGGTCGCGGGCGACCGGGACGATCGGAAATTTGGCTCTGTAGAAACCCTCGTGATGGTTCTCTCCTACGGGGGGCTTGGCCGCCCCAACCCCCCGCACGAGCGATAGGCAGTGGACGGCAACCCCCTCTTCATAGTCATTTCTCCGCCCTCCCACCCCCATCTTCATCCTGGGGGACGACCGGAGGGAGTCGAGAAGATCTTTGATCTTCGAGTCCGAGGGGGTGCAACCCCCGGCCCGAGATTGGGATGAAGATTCTGCGATTGAGGGGGGCACGCCTGATCATCACACCTTCCTACATCTTCGCACTGGGGCGGTACGCCCCACGCACAGATAGCCACCGTGAGAACTTCTACAGGGCCAAAAAAAGCGAAAATCTCCCCATCTTCATCCCACTTTTCTATGAAGTCCTCAGCCAGGGCATGCGTACGCCGGAAAGACGTGCCCGACCCCACAGGACGGAAGAAAAAAATATTTCCCCACAGCAAGCGAAATCTGCGCATGAAAAAGATTTTCTTGATCGCACTGCTTCTCGCAGGCATGTTGCTTGCATGCGGCTGCACCGAAGAAGGGACGACCCCTGCCACACCGACTCCGGTGGCGACCCCGGTGGCGACGACCCCGGCAACGACGCCGACCGCCACTCCTGCCGCTCCCGCCGGTTCGCTCCCTGTTGAACTCTCCTCGTCCAACCCCAACGCCACGTTCTCCCTGGACTTCGGGGTGCTTCTCGTCTCCTTCCACACCGCAGAGGCACAGAAGATGACGATCGACTTCGGGAACATCTCGCAGGAATTCGGCGAGAGCAACGAGTTCTCCATGACCGCGCCGTACAACGGGTCGGTCGTCTTCGAGATCCCGCAGATGGACGAATACCTGCTGAACATCACAGGGACCGGCGCATGGACCGCCGAGGCCTCGCAGTACGTAGTTGGAGAAACCCTGAAGGCGCCGCTGAACCTCACCGGCAACGGGACCGAGGTGCCGCAGGCACTCTACCTGGAAGAGGGGCAGTACCTCTTTGAGCGGAACGAGACCGGAGAAGCCTCCCCGCTGTACCTCATGAGATACGAGAACGGTAGTTTCCTCATGGACGCAAACCAGACTCATGTCCAGACCGAATTTGGCGTGCTGTCCACGGAAACCTCCAGGAACCTTACCATCACCGAGTCGGGGACGTACCTCCTGAGCGTCATCGCCGGCGAGAACCCGGCCCCATGGTCGGTATCCATCTCCCAGGCGAACGAAACGACGTCGGCCTGAACCCGCGAGGCCTGAGCGCCAGTCGCAGATGCGACGGCACCGGGCTTTCACCTTTTTTTCTCCGGCGCTCCTCAAGGGCCGTGCCAGAAAGTAATTATGCTCCAGAAAAGATCCCTTCTTCATCCAACAATGCACGAGCACGCATCCATCGACCTGGAGGCGATCGCACGAGGGGCCATGGTGGACTACGGGTTCTATCCCGAATTCTCCAGGGCCGTCGAGCGCGAGGTCGGCACGATCGAGGCACCGACCGTCCCTGCCGACGTCCCCGACCTCTCGTCTCTCCTCTGGTCGTCCATCGACAATGTCGACTCCATGGACCTCGACCAGATCGAGCACTGCGAACGCACCCGCCGCGGCGGTATCCTGGTCAGGGTGGCGATCGCCGACGTGGACGCCGTGGTGCCGAGGGCATCGGCGACCGACCGGCACGCCGCCCATAACGGCACCGCGGTCTACACCGGGGTCGAGACCTTCTCCATGCTCCCAGAGCGCCTCTCCCATGGGATCACCTCCCTGCTCCCTGGCCCGCCCCGCCTCGCGGTCGTCGTCGAGTACACCGTGCAGAGGGACGGGAGCACCAGGCCGGGCAGGATGTACAGGGCGCTCGTCGCCAACAAGGCAAAACTGATCTACGAGGAGGTCGGCGACTGGCTGGACGGCGTCGGCGACATGCCCGAGATCGTCGCCGATCTGCCGGGGCTCAAAGAGCAACTCCTCCTCCAGAATGAGGCGGCCGGGCGGCTGCGAAGGTACCGGTTCGAGCACGGGGCGCTCGACCTCGAGACCATCGAGGCGAGGCCGGTGATGGAGGAAGGGCGGGTGACCGACCTCGTTGTCCCGCGGCAGAATGCAGCGCGGCGCCTCATTGAGGAGTTCATGATCGGGGCCAACAGGGCGACGGTCGCATTTTTGGAGAGGGCCGGCGTCCCGATGATCCAGCGGGTCGTGCTGACCCCGAAAGACTGGCACGGGATCATGGCGACCGCCGCCGAATATGGCTGGCGCCTCCCGAAGAGGCCCAACTCGAAGGCCCTCTCGAAGTTCCTTTCGAGGCAAAAGAAGGCCGACCCCGAAGGCTTCCCCGACCTCTCGCTGACGATCGTGAAACTCATCGGCCACGGGATCTACCTGCCCCTCGCCCCGGGCGAACCCCCGTACGGCCACTTCGGGCTCGCGGTCGCCGACTACACCCACGGCACGGCGCCGAACCGGCGCTACGTCGATCTCGTCATCCAGCGGCAGGTGAAAACGGCCCTCCGCGGGGAGGCGTGCCCGTACTCCCGCGACGATCTCGAATATCTCGCCGCATGGCTGACCGACCGCGAGAGGGCATCTGAGAAGGTGGAACGATTCGTGCGCAAGGCGGCGGCCGCGGTGCTGCTCCAGGGCCGGATCGGGGAGACTTTTGACGCGATCGTCACCGGGGCCTCGGAGAAGGGGACGTACGCAAGGCTCGTCTCCCCGCCGGTCGAAGGGCGGGTGATGGAGGGCGAGCACGGACTCTATGTCGGAAAAACTGTCCGCGTCCGCCTGATCCGCACCGATCCGTACCTCGGCCACATCGATTTTGCACGGGTCTGAAGGGACGAACGAACGCGAGCGCGAGAAGATGGGAATTACTCTCGGCGATAGGAAGAGGTTCGACCTTCCATGGACCCCTGATGTGTGGGCTTTGTAAAAACCCCCACATACTGTGCGGGGAGAAAGTGTGTCACCCGCCTTCCCACATCTCCGTGCCGGGGGCTCTGCCCCCGGACCCCCGGGACGAAGATAGGGCGGGGAAGGCATCATGGGCAACTGTGACGAGAGTGCTACCCTCCTCGACCTATCGTGTGGCGGGGGTTCAGGGGGAAACGAGCAAACGCGAGTTCAAGAACATCGACGAACTTCGAACGACCAAACCCCTGTTAGTGAGAGCCATCATAATGCACTCTACAGAGCCAATCAGTCCAGGGTTATTCACCCGGACGCAAGAAGCCCCTCAATGAGGTCGAGGAACCCCTCTGCACGGGCGACAGCGTTCTCCGCCTCCTGCTCTGAGACGATGCCGGCCATATCATAGACCGTGATATGCCGTTTCCTCCGCATCCGGTCGAAGGCGATCACGACCTCAGGGTCAAGAAAGAGTTCGACGAACCTGACCACCGCGATGTGCTGGTTTGCCCCGGAAGGGCGGTAACCCTTCGAGAACATCAACGCCCGCCCGGCCTGGAGCATGGCATTGTAGGCGATGGTGTAGGCCCAGTCGCTGTTGCCCCCGAGCATGGTGCCGGCGACCGCCACGTCCCGTCGTGCAAGGTCCATGGCGTTCTCCACCGTCCCGGGTTCTGGCCGGAACTTTTTGATAACTCGCCGGCGTCTCAGTCCTTCAAGCGTCTCCAATCAGCAGCACCTTCGGCCCTTTGAGGACATGGGTCACAAAAGGATCGTCTCTGGCGATCCGCTCCTCCATCTCCTCTGGCGTGAAGAGGGCATAGTTGATCTCTCTCCCGAGCGCCTCTTCAGTCTCCTGGACCGCGACGATCAGGTGCCCTTCGTCCACCTGCCCGACAATAAAGAGGTCGATGTCGCTCTCTGCCCCTGCCTCCCCGCGAGCAAAGGACCCGTAGATGAACATCTGGTCGATCGCCCCGATCCCGTCGAGGCGCTCGGCGATGACCTTTGCCACCCCTTCGGTCTTGAGGATGATGGCGGTCAACTCCTCATAGAGAGGGAATGTGTGGTCGACCATATAATAATGCGCGTTTCCCTTCCTCGTGCTGGTGAGGAGTCCAAACTCCTCAAGGTTGGCCAGTTCGCGCCTGACGGCGTTGAGGTTCTCGCCGGTGAGGCGCTGGACCTCGCGGAGGTACATCTCGCGGCCTGGGTTCATGAGGAAGAGGGTGAGAAGTTTCACCAGTGTCTTCGAGGGGATGAGGCGTTCAAGCATGTACCAATAATGTATACAATAGTATACATAATGTGTTCGATCAGGGACGAGTGACCCGGGGAGGGCCTCCCACAATGATGAGCGAAAAGAGCGAAAAAAGTTCACCTCTCTGCCACACCTCCCTCGCGCCCTCTCCTCCCTGCACCAGGGGAGAGAAAATTATGAAGATGCACTCTGTAGGGCTCTGTAGAAATCCTCTTGATAGTTCTCTTCGACGGAGGGTTGCACCCCCCGGACCCCTCGCCACAAGATAAAGCGAGGCCGGCATCCCGTCTTTCAGGATCTTCCATTCAGCCTTCCCGCTCCTATCTTCCTCCCGGGGGTCCGGGGGCAGAGCCCCCGGCGGGGGGCGAGGGGGACGGCGACGAATGCATGAGTGCGCGATGAAAAAGCTGGGATCTCTTCATTGTCATCCATCGCATCAATCGGTGAGGAAGAAGGCCGGAGAGTTTGGGGATGACCTCATACTTAAACCGAGAGGAGGTGAGGAATTCTACAGATCCTATGAAAAGAGTTTTGTCAAAATTCTCCTAATGAGACTCTCCGGGGGGTGCAAGGTGCGGCGTTCTCATCCCCCAAGAACCGTGAGATCATCTCTCCCGCCGTATCCGAAAGCCCCAAATACCAGTCGGCATGAGATCTCCGTGAA
>JAQVHG010000168.1 GCA_028696365.1 Methanofollis sp. | reverse complement strand
GGACGGTGACTGGGTCCCTGATCACCTTCCGTCCCCCTGGGACGGCGGTGCCGTCCAGCACCCCTGGGTCGTTGACCCCGACGATGAGCCTGAACTCGCCTTCGCCCTCCCCCGCTCTCACACGGAGGACTAAGCCCTCAGTCTCGTCGGCCTTGAGTTGATATGAGAGCGCCGCCCTGGTCCCGTGGTCTAGGAAGTTTGCCGCCACCATGGGTTTTCCGTCCACACTCTCAAGGATGAGGACCGGCCTCAGATCCCCAGAAACAGTTTCCGCCACAGCATGAATGGTGTCTCCGGCCTCGAGGTCCTGGAGCGGGTAGAAGGTCGAAGTTTTGCCAGCGGTGAGATTTCCGGTCCGTTCCTCGACACCTTTCCCTGCCGGCGGCATCGCAGGGTCTGGGACGGCGATGACTGCGCCTGGCGTCGGTGTCGCCGTGCCGTTGAGCACACCAGGAGCATCGATCCCGAGCAGAAGAACGTACTCGCCGGAAGTATCGGTCAGCGGCGACGAGGTGACAATGAGGGGATAGTCGCCACTTCTGGGGACGACCCACTCGAGGATGGCGGAATGTCCTTCTGCACTGTCGTCGTCCCAGGCGAGGAAGAAGCGGTCGGCGGCCCTGGTGATCTCTGCGACCGGTTCACCGCCGCTTCTGACCCCGGTCTCTACCGTGGTCCAGAACTCATCTCCCAGGGTGGTGCGGTTGGTCTCAGGCTGGGCGATCGCGACGAAGGGGTCGAGGTTTCCTGAACTTCGGTTCACCTGCACCATGACCGTTTCACCGGCTTGCAGGTCAGGGAGGAGGTAGACCACGCCGCCTTCCTCGAGCACCCTGCCTTCGAGGATCTGGACCTCCTCTGCAGAGACCAAGCCCGGCACGGCGAACAAGAAGCACACGACCACGAGCACTGCCCGGCAGTCCATCCAGGTAATCCCCCCTCTTCGTCCAGGCAGTACCGCCAGGGTGATCCCCGGTCCTGCCAGCACGACTCTGCTCTCTACTGCAGAGGACGGCATATAAGTCTTTCCAGGTCGTCTGGCACGGCGGCTAGAGAGTTTCTTTCTCTGCGGCACATCCCTTTCTGATACTCGTATACGCGGCGAAGCGTCGTGTGCGGGGTCGGTTGCCCCCCATACCATTGTCTTCCTCGCCGGAACATGGTGATGGTATTGGGAGAAAAAGACCCTCCTCTCGTTCCACCCCTTCTCATTTTCTTACTGTGGGGGGACAGACATCAGCGAAAGTGAACTACCACGCGCCTGTTGGGCGTGGCTTCCTGCTTCATGGACAGCACTTGCATCACAGAGATGTGATGTAGAGGTGTCGTCTCCACAGGCTCAAAGGGCTGTTCCATCCCCACGCGGTGAATATTCACCGCAGCATTGTAATCCCTATCAGCAAAAAACCCACAATACGGGCATTCATGGACTCTCTCAGAGAGACTCTTTTTCACGATTACTTCCACAGTTCGAGCACATCTGTGATGTATTCCTGGGATCAACTTTGATGAGATTCGTACCAGCACTTTCAGCCTTGTACGCGAGGAAAAAATAGAATCGTCCCCATGAAGCATCGTGGATACTCCTGTGCAGCCCTTTAGAGTTGCCTTTCTCCTTCAAACCTTTGATATTCAGGTCTTCGACACAGATTGTTGCATAGGTGTCAACGTACTGCCTGGAGAGTTTGTGCAGGAAATCTTTCTTCTGGTTGGTGATATGATCATAGGTCTTCTCCAGTCTCTTCTTTGCCTTCTTCCAGTTCTGCGAAAACCGTTTTTTCCGGGCAATGCTTTGCTGTAATGTCTTGATATTCTTCAGTGAATGATCATAGAAGTGAGGGTTCTCGATCACTGCACCCTCACTATCGACTGCAAATGAGTTCAGACCAACATCGATTCCAACAGACCGTCCTTCCCGCTTTGACGCGGAAGCCTCCTGCTCTGCCTGAACAATCACGTACCATCTATCACCGGAACGAGTGATCAGAACGCCCTTCACCTTCCCGATGTAAGGTCGATGCATCCTGAACGGAATTGTCCCGATCTTCGAGAATGTGATCGTGCTGTGTTCACGGTCGATCTTGAACCCTGACTGGTTGTAGTTGAGTGTCCGGTACCGGAATATGCCCTTGAACCGGAGTTTGCCGATCTTTCGTCCTCTCTTCTTTGTCTGCGAGAGTGCGGCGATGTTGCTCCAGAGGGTATAGTTGACCATCTGGAGCACTTTGGAGTACACGCTCTTCAGAAACGGATTCTCGTCTTTCAGTGTGACAATCCGTGCCTGCATTCCCCGCATCGTTGGAGAGAGCCCGTTCTCCCGTGCCGTGTTGCATTCTTCAAGGAGTTTGTTGTAGAGCCACCTACAGGTATCAAGGGTCTCGTGCAATCGTGTTTCCACGGTTGCATCTGGATATGCTCGATACTTGTAGGAAATGATCATTCACTTCTCCAATTGAGAATCGACGTGATCTTTCAGGGTGTCAAGGCTCACCTGTCCAGATGTTGTAAGTAAATACGATGGAGACCAGAAGGATTTTCTCCACAGTAAATTCTTTGGTGTAGGAAACTCCTGCCGCAGTCTCTGTGCTGATACTCCCTTGATCACATTGACAACGTTGACAAGGTTGGTTTTCGGAGTCGCCTTGAAGAGAAGATGATAGTGATCTTCGGCGGGTTCATGAGCAACAACCTCTATATTCAATTCATCGGATAGGTTCCACACAATATCTTTCAGACGTTCCCGAATATCGTCAGAATACAACGCTTTCCGCCGATACTTCACTACTATCACCAGATAATAGTAGAGAGCAAAGACCGAATGCGCCGACCTATCAAGTTTATATTTCATATCGGGTGAATTATAATACGCCGCCCAATATGATGTATCTATCGTAGGGAAGAAGGGGGGCTCTGCTTTCATCCCCGGCCTGAAGACCGGGGACTTCCCGCTCCGCCCCCTTTACCCCCGCAAGTTAAATAACACTCTGTGACGAGGGGACGATTGCGAAGACCTCTGAGTATTCTCAAGTTCGAGCTTTGTAGACGCCCTCATAGATCTGTCAGAGTAGTCTTCTGACGCGTGCCTTCCCGCCTCTTCACGCCAGGGGCTCCCTCCGGTCGCATCTCACAGGATAAGGAGAGAGGCGGGTAGGCACAATGGACGAACATGAAGAGGGAAGGAAGTGACTCACACCTTCCTGAGAAATTGTGAAGAGTTCTCCAATGCCGATCTTTGAAATCTGGTAAAAAACAGAACGAGTCAAGAAAATCGGCTCTGTAGAAACCCTCTGGACAGTTGTCTCTGCAGGGGGCTTGCCGCCCTCCGAACCCCCCGCCACACGATAGATAGGTTCGCGGACGGCAGCCCTTTCGTCATGGTCATCGATTCTGCCTTCCTGGCTCTATCGTGCTCCCGGGGGTCCGGGTGGCACAGCGCCCCCGGCCAAAGGAGGAGGAAGGCGGGGGACACACCTCTCCCCCACACAATAGGTAAGGAGTTCTACAGAGCCAGAAAATCTCTAATTTTTTGGAGTCTGAGTAATAAGGAACGTGAGAAGACCGCGGCTATGCTCCGCTTCAACTGTGACCGGCCTCAAGGAACTGATCGTCAGCCCCTTAGATTGGAGCGACGATCAGCCACAAGGCCGTGCTCTGGTCAGGCTTGACAGAACTCCTCACTTCTACACCTTCAAGAGACCCGGCAAGATCCAAAGATACACATGAATCTCTCAGGGAATGAGGCTTGAAATCTGGTCATGCAGGCGATGCGGGAACATAGCGCCGGTCGCTCCTGATGGATCTACGATATCGTGCAGGGATGGGTGCAGCGTGACGTGAATGCCTGGTCACCTGTCCGAGCGACGGTAACGTATTTAAATTCATGGAGGATAGAGGCCGGTGTAGTGGGGGGAATGAAATGATGGCAAAACGGACTGTGAAGGTAAAACGTCTTGGTGTACTCTCGGTTGGACTCTTCTTTGCCGTGCTGATGGCACTCTATGCACTGATCCTTGGGATCATGGTGTTTGCGTTCGGGGACTTTGGCCAGGGGGCCGGGATGCTCCAGACCGTCGGGACCGGGATCGCCGGGATCCTCATCAGCGTGGTCCTCTTTGGAATCGGGGGATTCATAGGCGGTGCGATCGCGGCATTTGTCTATAATCTTGTCTTTGCAGCCACCGGCGGGATCGAGGTCGACCTCGAGATGATGGACTAGACCATCTCATCTGACTTTTTTTGAGAGCATATCTCGTGGAGAGAAGAGAGTACACAAACGTGTATAGGTAGCGATGAAACCCTCCTTTCCTTCCCCTCAAAAATGATAATAGGTCTGATAGGCTCTGGAGAAAACCCTCTGGATCTCTCTCTGGTGAGGGGCTTGGCCGCCCCCAGCCAAAGAGGGAGGAAGGCGGGGGACGCACCTCTCCCCCACACAAGAGGTGAGGGTTTCTACAAAGCCGATAAAAGAATCTATCAACTCACATTCCATCATCCTCTCCCTCCTTGGTATCACATGCGTCCTGCACTTCATCGGGAGCGGATAGTCTCTCTTTGGCTCGGTATCCCGTGGGTTCACAGATAGGGACGCATGTCCCCTGACTCCAGGACGGTGATTTGAGAAAGCCGGAGTGTGTATGATGTGTCGGAAGGCCAGAGATGATCTATGCGCTCCGATGAGATGAAGATCTCTCAACTCTCATCCGACACCATCTTCTGCGAGGATATGGTCAGAAATTATTGGGATGACCCAAGACCACCATCATACCCCTACTCCGACCCTACGAGAAGAGGCTGGACCCTCTTCCACAAGATATCCGTCCTCAAGTGCATACACCCGGTCGGCGAGAGAGAGGAGGGCGGGCCGGTGTGTGATCAGGATCACCGTCCTGCCCGCCGCCAGTTCGGCAAGAGATGACTGGAACCTCTCCTCGGTCCTAGCGTCAAGGGACGAGGTGGGTTCGTCCAGGATCAGGACCTGACTGTCTCTCAGAAATGCCCGCGCCACTGCGATCCGCTGCCTCTGCCCGGCCGAGAGGTGCGTCCCCCGTTCCCCGACGACCGTCTCGTAGCCATGAGAGAACTCCAGGATCTCGGCATGGACCTGCGCCTTCCG
>JAQVHG010000007.1 GCA_028696365.1 Methanofollis sp. | reverse complement strand
GCGGTGGCGTGGGTGGGCCTGCGCTTGAAGCGGTCCTTGGGATGGATAGGGTGTGCGGAACGGTGGCGCAGCTTGGGAAGACGCCGCCAGAATATGCCACGGCGCTGGATGTGGCAGCCGGCGGAAAGTTGCGCTATGTCGTCGCAGAGAGTGACGGGGTGGCGGCTGAGGCGATACGGTACCTTAAGGAGCAGCGGCTCGGGCGCCTGACTTTTCTCCCAATGAATAAACTGAAGCGGAGGGAGTATCTGCCGGTGCGGGAACCTGGGGTGATCGGGTATGCCAAGGATCTCCTCTCATTTGATCCCGAGTATAGCCTCGCCTTCCAGCAGGTCTTTGGTACGACGCTGGTCGTCGATACCCTGGAGAATGCCAGGATGCTGATGGGTCGGTACCGGATGGTCACGCTAGAGGGTGAACTCCTGGAGCGCTCAGGAGCGATGACTGGAGGCTACCTGAAGAAGAAGAAGCAGGGCGGGTTCGGCGCGGCGGTCGAGGATGAGATCGCGCGCCTCTCGATGTCGCTTGCCGAGAAGAGGGAGGAGGCCACTGAGTTTGAACGTTCTGTTGCTCGTCTCACCTCTGAGGTTGAGGAGTTGCGGAGGCATCGGTCAGGGATCGAGCAGGAGGCGGCCCGTTATGCGATGGTCCTTGAGGAATATGGACGTCGGATGGCCTCGCAGCAGAGTGATGAGGAAGAGTTTGTCGCATCGCTTGCCGCTCTCAAATCTGAGGTAGAGGAGAGTGCGGGTGAACTTGCCTCAGTCGAGACCGCGCTTGACACGGTGGGAGATGAGATTGCGGCGCTGGACCATGAGGTCGAGGGTCTCAAGCAGAAACTGGATGATACCGAGATCCCGCGGCTCACCGAGGAGTTGGAGCAGAAGCGCCGGGAGTGCGAGGGGATCGAGCGCCGCCTCAGGAACAAGGAGGCGGATGTTGCCGATGCCCAGCGGGAGAGGCAATACTTCGAGCGGCGGGTGGAGGAACTCGCCGCCGAGCGGGAACGCCTAGCAGAGAAGAATGCTGGGATTGATGCCGAGGTCTCAGGGGCGGAGGCTGAGATCGCTTCTGCAAAGGCTGAGATCGCGGGGCTTGAGGAGCGGCAGAAGACATTCTCCACTGAACTTGATGAGTTGCGCAAAAAGCGCGAGGGTGTTGCGGGGGTGATTGCGGAGGCCGAGAAGCGGTGTGCGGGGCTGAATGCAAAGGCCGACCAGGTCCGTCTTCTCATTGTCACCTTCAAGGAGAAGGGTACTGGGCTGGCCGCGGAGATCGAGGAGCTACGTGAGCATGCAGGGGAGGAGACAGATCTCTCCCTCTCTGAGATCGAGGATGGGATTGCGGAGGCGGAACGGAACATGCGCGCTATCGGTGCGGTGAACATGCTGGCCATTGAGGAGTATGGAAGGGTTTCTGACCGTATCCAGGAACGGACTGAGAAGAAGGATGTGCTCTCTGGTGAGAGGACGTCGATCCTTGAGCGGATCGAGCATTTTGACACTCTGAAATATGACTCATTTATGGAGGCTTTTAGGGCGATTGATGCGCATTTCAGGGAGATATTTGCTCGCCTGACTGCAGGGGGCGGGCACTTGAACCTCGAGAATCCTGATGACCCCTTCTCAGGGGGGCTCTCGTTTGCAGTAAGGCCGCGCGGGAAAAAGGTCCAACTCCTCTCTGCACTTTCGGGCGGGGAGAAGTCGTTGACCACCCTGGCGTTCCTCTTCTCGATCCAGAAGTACATGCCCGCGCCGTTCTATGCCTTTGATGAGGTGGATATGTTTCTCGATGGGGCGAATGTCGAGCAGGTCGCTGCTATGATCAGGGAACTTTCCAGGAATGCTCAGTTCATTTCAGTATCTCTGCGTAAACCGATGATCGAGCAAGCTGACCGGGTGATGGGTGTGACGATCCGTCCTGACAAGAGCACGCTTGTGACCGGTGTCGAGAATCATGCATGAGGAGCCTGTAGAGATCCTGGTCCAACTCGCGGAGCGGGGTGAGATCGATCCCTGGAATATTGATATTGTCGATATAACCGATCGCTTCCTCACTGAACTTGAACGGCGTCGTGAACTTGACCTCAGGATCTCTGGGCGTACACTTTTTTTTGCCGCAACGTTGCTGAGGATGAAGTCGGAGTACCTTACGACTGATCCGTTTGAAGATCAGGAGGAGGGAGATCTGGATGACGCCCTCGAGGATGAAGAGATCCTTGAGTGTGCTGCTGATGAGGCTGAACCGATTGAGCGGCTTGAGCGTGAGATTCAACGGCGTATAGGTCGCAAAAGGGTGCGGCGCAGGCCGGCCACTCTCTATGAACTGATCACTGAGTTGAAGGCGGCGGAGAAAGAGGAGCGTCGTCGCCGTCGGAGGCGCGCGCAGGCGCAACAGCATGAGGTGCCGCTCCCCCGTACCAGTGAGATTGTGGCGGTGGCTCATGATGAGGATTATAGGGGCGCGGCTGAAGATGTGTTTGGGTGCTATACTCGCCTTGCCCCGGCTGGGGAGACGTTGACGGTGCGCGTACTCTGTGATTCTTTGGGGAAGAGGACGATTGATGTTTATATCCCGCTTCTATTCCTTGCCTTGGAAGGGGAAGTGGAACTCTGGCAAGAGGAATACTTTGGTGATGTATACGTGAGGAGGGATATGCATGGACAGAGTCGCTATGCTTGAGGCCATTCTCTTTGTGGCGGGTGCGCCTGTCGATTATGGGGAGATTGCAAAGATGCTTGAGGTACGGGATGAGGAAGTGCCCGCGCTTGCATCGGAGTTGAAAGATCGGCTTGATGGGCGCGCAGCTCCTCTTGAGGTGCTCGATTCGGGTGATGATCTGTATATGGTCCTTAAAGAAGAGTATAGCGATTTTGTCTATCCTTTGATGCGCCCTGAAATTTCTCGGGCGGTTTTACGTACTCTTTCGGTGATCGCATACCGGCAACCGATGCTCCAGAGTGATCTTGTGGAGGTGCGTGGGAGTGGGGCATATGCGCATGTGGAAGAACTTGTGAAACGGGGTTTGGTGGCGCGCCAGCGAAGTGGGCGGAGTTATGAACTCCAGACTACTCCTGAATTCTCCCGGTATTTTAAAACTGCAGCACTTTCGAGTGTTCAGGAACGCCTGGACGTGCGGTAACTATTTATGTCGAACCTTACAACATTGTAAGGTCGTGTCTGAGACGGTTTCTGGAGAACTGCTCATAGGGTGGTTCTCTGGGGATTGTATTCTCGATCCTGGCTGTGGGTCAGGGTCGAAGGGTATATATGCGTCGAAGATTAACATTGATAGCGCACAAGGTAGCAAGGACCGGTTGCAATGCGACAGGTCTTTTGTTGGTCTTTAGGGAATCTTCCTTTAACGCGTCCCTCTGGGGGTGTGACTGCGAAGGTTTATATCCTGAAGGGTCCAATATTGTTACCTCACAAAGTGACTGGGGTTCGATGAATCCGGCGAGATCGGAATCGGACCTTTATGGGACCTGAGGCATCAGGAATGGCGTTCCTTTAACACGTCCCTCTAGGGGTGTGACTGCGAAGGTTTATATCCTGAAGCGTCCAATATTGTTATCTCTAAGCGAGCAAACAATCCTGGAGTCGGTGACTGACAAAGTATATATGTCCCGAACGCCAATGTTGTTAACACGCAAGGTGACTGGCACCGAAGACTCCGGGACACTCTGGAATCGGTGTTGGGCGGCACTGAAGTGGTTTGTCTTTCGTTCAGACAGAGCGAAGGTATATAACTGGTGAAGTGAAACATAATATGCCTCAAAGGGTGACACCGGATCAAGTATCTGGTTCGAAACAGTGACTCAAAAGGTTTATAACCTCTGAAGTCTAATACTGTATCCCCAAGAAGTCACTCAGGTGCGAGGAAGTTCGCCCCTGACAAAGGGCGCAGAATAAGATTCTGCGTTTAAATGGAGAATCAAAATCACCGAATTTAGTCGGTGTTGGTTCTGACGTTGGCACTAGCAATGCGGAAATTTATCTAGCAACCGCTAATCCCTTTAAGAAAAATAGTGTGCTTACTTTAAATTCTGGTTGATCCTGCCAGAGGCCACTGCTATCGGGGTTCGACTAATCCATGCGAGTCGAGAGGGTTCGGCCCTCGGCGTACTGCTCAGTAACACGTGGACAACCTGCCCTAAGGTGAGGGATAACCCCGGGAAACTGGGGATAATACCTCATAATCTACAGATGCTGGAATGCTCTGTAGGTGAAAGGTCAGCCGCCTTAGGATGGGTCTGCGGCCGATTAGGTAGTTGTTGGGGTAACGGCCCAACAAGCCTGTAATCGGTACGGGTTGTGGGAGCAAGAGCCCGGAGATGGATTCTGAGACAAGAATCCAGGCCCTACGGGGCGCAGCAGGAGCGGAAACTTTACAATGCAGGTAACTGTGATAAGGGAACCCCGAGTGCCCGTATGGACGGGCTGTTCAGGTGTGTAAAGAACACCTGGAGAAAGGGCCGGGCAAGACCGGTGCCAGCCGCCGCGGTAATACCGGCGGCTCGAGTGGTGGCCACTATTACTGGGCTTAAAGCGTCCGTAGCTGGGTAGTTAAGTCTCTTGGGAAATCTTCCGGCTCAACCGGAAGGCGTCTAAGGGATACTGGCTACCTAGGGATCGGGAGAGGTGAGAGGTACTCTGGGGGTAGGAGTGAAATCCTGTAATCCTTAGGGGACCACCTGTGGCGAAGGCGTCTCACCAGAACGACTCCGACAGTGAGGGACGAAAGCTGGGGGAGCAAACCGGATTAGATACCCGGGTAGTCCCAGCTGTAAACTATGCGTGTTAGGTGTATCGGTGACCACGAGTTACCGAGGTGCCGAAGGGAAACCGTGAAACGCGCCGCCTGGGAAGTACGGTCGCAAGGCTGAAACTTAAAGGAATTGGCGGGGGAGCACCACAACGGGTGGAGCCTGCGGTTTAATTGGACTCAACGCCGGACAGCTCACCGGGTAGGACAGCGATATGATAGCCGGGCTGAAGACCTTGCTTGATCAGCTGAGAGGAGGTGCATGGCCGTCGTCAGTTCGTACTGTGAAGCATCCTGTTAAGTCAGGCAACGAGCGAGACCCACGCCAACAGTTGCCAGCATGGTCTCCGGACTGATGGGGACACTGTTGGGACCGCCTCTGCTAAAGAGGAGGAAGGAATGGGCAACGGTAGGTCAGCATGCCCCGAATTACCCGGGCTACACGCGGGCTACAATGGTCAGGACAATGGGTTCCGACACCGAAAGGTGAAGGTAATCCCCTAAACCTGTTCTTAGTTCGGATTGTGGGCTGTAACTCGCCCACATGAAGCTGGAATCCGTAGTAATCGCGTTTCAAGATAACGCGGTGAATCTGTCCCTGCTCCTTGCACACACCGCCCGTCAAACCACCCGAGTGGGGTTTGGGTAAGGCTGTAGTTGTTGCTACAGTCGAATCTAGGTTCCGCAAGGGGGGTTAAGTCGTAACAAGGTAGCCGTAGGGGAATCTGCGGCTGGATCACCTCCTAACGAAATAGGGTTCGCGGTTGTTAGATAAACCGTAAAGTTGCTGGTGTCAAGAAAGGGAGCGGGCTCATAGATCAGTGGTAGATCGCCGCCTTTGCGAGGCGGAGGCCGAGGGTTCAAATCCCCCTGAGTCCACTTTCAATGCACCTGGGGACGCAAGTCCTCAGGGAAGGGCTGAAGGTCAAGTCAATGACCTGAAGAGGCCGTGTAAAGGGAATGCACATCGGGCGTCAAATGGGTTCAGCGGAACGCTGGAGTCAAGCCTGTCAGTGAATGGCTCGGTTCGAGTGCCGAAGAAGGGCGTGCCAAGCTGCGATAAGCTCCGGGGAGAGGCAAGGAATCTACGATCCGGAGATGCCCTAATGGGACATCCCAACATTTCGGTGTTGATCCGTAAGGATCGGGAACGCCCCGAATTGAAACATCTTAGTAGGGGCAGGAGAAGAAATCAATCGAGATGTCGTGAGTAAAGGCGATTGAAAACGACACAGTTCAAACCGAATCCCTTCGGGGACATGTGGTGTGGTAGGCCTACCGTTTGGATGATGCGATGAAGTGGAAATCCTCTGGAATGAGGTACCATAGAGGGTGATAGTCCCGTACATGTAAATCAATTCATCCTGGTAGTGTCCTGAGTACCGTGGGTTGGAATTCTCGCGGGAATCTGGGGGTCATCAACCTCCAAAACTAAATACAACTCGAAACCGATAGCGCATTAGTAGCGTGAGCGAAAGCTGAAAAGTAACCCTGAAAAGGTGGTTAAAAGCGCCTGAAACTGATAGGTGATAGTGTGTTACGGCGCGAAAGGATCTTCTACATGAAGGAACCCGTCGCGAGGCGGTAGTACGGGTGTAGTTGCCAGTGTCGTAACTTACGTTTTGAAGAATGGGCCAGAGAGTTAGTCTCGTTGGCGAAGGTTAACCGTAGAGGGTAGCCGAAGCGAAAGCGACAAGTCCGTAGCCTTCGGGCATGGGACGGCGTATTAAAAGTGCGTGGAGTCAATGGGACTAGACCCGAAGCCGGGTGATCTATGCGTGGGCAGGTTGAAGTGTGACGAAAGTCGCGTGGAGGACCGCATGAGGTTTTGATATACAAATCATTCTCGTGACCTGCGTATAGGAGTGAAAGATTCATCGAACCTGGCATCTGCTGGTTCCTTCCGAAACATGCCGTAGCATGACCTGGCCGGAGATAGTCGGTGAGGTAGAGCACTGATTGGGGAACCCGGGAGAGAAATCTCTCGATCCCCTGTCAAACTCCAAACTCCCCGACGTCGTGGATGGCTGGAAGTCCGCATTACGGGGTAAGCTTGTAATGCGTAAGGGAAACAACCCAGACCGTGGTTAATGTCCCTCAATGTAGGCTAAGTGTCAATACTGAAAGGCGTCCTAGGCCAAAAACAACTGGGAGGTGAGCTTAGAAGCAGCTATCCTTCAAAAAGTGCGTAACAGCTTACCAGTCTAGGTTTAGGGCACTGAAAATGGACGGGGCTAAAGCCTACTACAGAGACCACGGAGCACCGAAAGGTGATCTAGTAGGAAGGCGTCCTGCATGGGGAGAAGCAGGGTCGTAAGTTCCTGTGGACCGTGTGGGAATGAGAATTCTGGCAGTAGTAGAAGCAAAGATGGGTGAGAATCCCATCCGCCGGAGGGGCTAGGTTTCCTCGGCAATGTTCGTCAGCCGAGGGTTAGTCGGTCCTAAGTTGCACCGTAACGCGAGTGCAGCAAAAGGGAAACAGGTTAATATTCCTGTACCATTTGGTCTTTGCGAAAGCACTGACGCTTTGGGATATGCCGGGCAAGGTTGTCGCCTTGTCTAAGCATCTAAGTTTGGGGAGTACCGTTATGGTGAGAACCAGATGAAAGTGTGATGGGGTAACTCGGCAAATTCCTAGAGTCCATGAAAAGGTGACCAAATGTCCGTACCGAGATCTGACACAGGTGCCCCTAGCTGAAAAGGCTAAGGCGTTTCGGATGAATCATGTTAAGGGAATTCGGCAAAATGGCCCCGTAACTTCGGAAGAAGGGGTGCCTGCCTGGAGATCAGGCAGGTCGCAGTGACCAGGGGGCTCTGACTGTCTAATAACAACATAGCTGACTGCAACTCCGTAAGGACTAGTATAGTCGGTGATTCCTGCCCAGTGCGAGTATCTGAACACTGGTTTCAACCGGACGAAGGACTCGTAAACGGCGGGGGTAACTATGACCCTCTTAAGGTAGCGTAGTACCTTGTCGCTTAATTGGCGACTTGCATGAATGGATTAACAAGAGCCCTACTGTCCCTAACATGAATCCGTTGAACCTTTTATCCTGGTGCAGAGGCCAGGGACCCCAAATGGGAAGTGAAGACCCCGTGGAGCTTTACTGCAGCCTGTCGTTGTGTTACGGTATTCTTTGCGCAGTGTAGATGGGAGGCGTCGATCTGCCCCTTGCGGGGGGCAGGGAGCTGACAATGAGACACCATCCTTAGTTTGCTGTAGCACTAACTCGTTCGAGGACATCGATAGGTAGGCAGTTTGGGTGGGGCGCCACACCCTCGAAAAAATATCAAGGGTGCCCTAAGGTCAACTCATGTGAGTCAGAAACTCACAGAAGAGTGTCAAGAGCAAAAGTTGGCCTGACGCGATTATGAATAGCAAATAATCGCGAGAGGAAACTCGGGTCTAACGAACCAATACGCCTTCTTGGTGAGGGCTATTGACTACAGAAAAGCTACCCCGGGGATAACAGAGTCGTCGCCGGCAAGAGCACATATCGACCCGGCGGCTTGCTACCTCGATGTCGGTTCTTTCCATCCTGGCTGTGCAGCAGCAGCCAAGGGTGAGGTTGTTCGCCTATTAAAGGGGATCGTGAGCTGGGTTTAGACCGTCGTGAGACAGGTCGGTTACTATCTATTTGGGGTGTTCGGAGTCTGAGGGTAAGAAAGAAATAGTACGAGAGGAACTTTCTTTCGTCGCCTCTGGTCGATCGGTTGTCTGACAAGGCATTGCCGAGCAGCTACGCGACAAGGGGTAAAAGCTGAAAGCATCTAAGCTTGAAACCCAGCCTGAAAAGAGACTCCATTGAGGACATGGGTATAAGACCCGCTTGATAGGCTTGGGATGTAAGCACGGAGGCAACGACGTGTTCAGTCCGCAAGTACTAACGTCCAAATCCAGTATTCCGTTGAACCCAGACGAAATCCGATGTGCATACCCTTAAATCATATAATGTTTAACATTATAGACTAATAACACGGCTGCCAAGGTGGCGGAGCGGCTACGCGGTTGACTGCAGATCAACTACACCCCGGTTCAAATCCGGGCCTTGGCTTTGGGTGATAGCGGCCATAGCAACGGGGAAACACCTGGACTCTTTCCGAACCCAGAAGTTAAGCCCGTTCACGTATTGCCTTGTACTGAGCTGCGAGAGCGCTTGGGAATGGTAATGCGCTGCTATCCCCTTCCCTATGATTAAACTGTTCTTATTTGATATATTCAGATGTCATTACCTCTGCTTTTGCAGGGCTTGTTTTCTTCAGTGTTGTTATTGTAGTTATTTCTTATTCTATAGCAGGTGTTATCCTGGGGTTATCCAATAGGAAGATCTATCAATCTAGAGTTCAGTTGCCATTAGTGTTCGATCATATGTACTTCTTCCAATGATTGATCCCAGGACTTCGGAATTTCGATCGATCTTTATGTCTCTCTCTCCTTTCTTCTAGGTGTGCATATCCTTATATCTTATTGGGACTAACTAGTACAATGTATAGCGGCCATAGCAATAGGGGAACACCTGGACTCTTTCCGAACCCAGAAGTTAAGCCTGTTCACGTATTGCCTTGTACTGAGCTGCGAGAGCGCTTGGGAATGGTAATGCGCTGCTATATTCTTTCTATACCTGTGAATTGATCTCTATTTTCCGTTTAATTGTAGTGTTTGGTATCCTGATCTCTTGAAAGTTGGGAATAAAACTCAGAAACTTGAATACTATCAGGTGTCGCGAGATACATTGATCCAAAGCAATCACTACAGCCTCTACATAGACCTACTCCTTGAAACACTCTTATATGCTCTCTCCTCACATATCACCTAGCACGCTGTATATTCTTGCGACGGTGTGCGTCCATCCTGAGCAGTGCGAGATTACTCGCTCATTCAGGATGTATGGTGATAGAGATGGCAGAGATTCCACGAATACCAAAGTGTATGAGCACCCAGCATCCTGACAATGTTCATATCCCATTCTTTGCCGAGAATGCACAACTTGGCGGGGAAGATGAAGTTAGGGAGGCTTACTACGCCTATTCTCATCTCGGGTGCCGGGAACAGATGTGGGATTGTGAAGGGAAAGAAGTCGACAACTTTGTGGTCAAAAAACTCCTGTCCAGGTATGGCCCCTTCTTCCATGAACATCCCCTTGGAAAAGATGTCTTTCTGACCCTCAGGGTACCGAATCCAGAGGTGGAGAAAGCTGAGGCAAAGGTGCTCCTGGAAACCCTGGAGAGCATCCCACGCTCGTACGATGTCGCCCACCTCTTCTCAGGTGACACCACCCCTCCAATCTTCCAGGTCATCCTCCCAATGGCATCATCATATCCGGCCATCGATAATATCTACCAATATTACCGCGATTTCGTAGTGGGCCAACAATACAAACGGTTAGGTGGACGTGAACAAACGATCGCCGATTGGATCGGGCGCTTTTATCCTGAGAAGATCGATGTGATCCCGCTCTTCGAAGACCAGCCCAGTCTGCTCAATGCGGCCAAAATTGTAAGCCGGTATATGGAGGATAAAAACCTCAATTACCAGCGGGTCTTTCTCGCGCGTTCAGATCCCGCGATGAACTATGGGATGGTGAGTGCAATCCTCCTCGACAAAGTTGCGCTCTACCATCTCCACCTCCTAGCTGAGGAGACTGGCGTTCCGATCTACCCGATCATCGGTGTTGGGTCCGCTCCGTTCAGAGGGAATCTCAGCCCTGAAACCGTCGAGCGCTGCACCGCAGAGTACCCGAGTGTCCATACCTTCACTGTCCAGTCGGCTTTCAAATATGACTATCCCCAGGATATGGTCCGTCAAGCTGTGGCATCTCTTGAAGAGCGTGATGTCTCTGCCCCGATGGAGATCAGAGAAGAGGATGTCCTCCCAGTGGTCGAGAAGTGCACAGTACGTTACATGGAAAGTGTCACCGCCCTCTCAGATCTTATCAACCGTGTTGCCGCCTATGTCCCAAGCCGGAGAAAGCGTAAACTCCATATTGGACTCTTCGGCTACTCTCGGAGTATGGGCGGGATCACCCTCCCCAGGGCGATCACCTTCACCTCGGCACTCTATTCAATCGGCCTCCCACCAGAACTCCTTGGACTCGATGCCCTTGAGTCAGACGATATCGAGTACCTGCGTGATGTCTATGTGAACTTCGATGCCGACCTAGCCGATGCGGTGCGGTACTTCGATCCCGAATCCGAGTGCGCTCCTGTATCTCTGACCAAGGCAGTCTGCGATCTTGTCGACGTCGAACCAGACCCAGAACACCTGGAGTGCGCGGCCTCCGTCCGCCTGGCAATGAAGGAAGGCCGGACTGCAGACGTCAGATCCGGAATTTTAAGGGCCGCGAATATCAGACATTTCCTGGGATGAGAACTCTTTACTCGGCGTGAGGGGGCTTGCCGCCCCCCGGACCCCCCGCGTCGCGTCACGATAGGTCGTGGACGACAATCCCTCTTCATAGATTTCGAATATGCCTTCCCGACCCTATCTTTATCCCCGGGGTCCGGGGGCAGAGCCCCCGGCCAAAGAGATGGGAAGGCGACGAATGCATGGGTGCGCGATGAAAAACTGGGATCTCTTCATTGTCATCCATCACTCTTCATCGGTGAGGATGAGGGCCGGAGAGTTTTGGGATGACCTCCTTGTATGCATGAGCGTGAATCCATATCAGATCCTACAAAATCGAAAAAGATGGCTATCTCTGCGGGAGACTCTTCATCGAAGATCTAAGTATGTTCGAGCTTCGTCTGGTCTCTTTCAGGGTGTGATCCTGCCTTTGCGCCTTACTCATTCATATTCCAGGCACTTGACCCCCCGTCTCCGCTGGTGTGTGGTTGGCGTACGAGACGATGGGCCTGCAGGGCTCGTCCACGTCCTCGCGAGGATCTCCAGGGTGCTCAACCTGAGTTCCTACCAGTTGCTCAGGGGTGAACGCAAAGATATAGGTGCGCTCTCCCTCGGGGCCGGCCCTGGTGGAATATGATGTGCCATTCTCGTGTTCTGTTCTGTACATCTTGGCTATCGTGAGATAGGACGTTGGCTGTCTGACCCTTTCCAGGGGAGAAAAGGTTCCATTTTCAAGCGCCATGATGCACACATCTTTTTTGTCGAATGATCCTCCTGCCTCTTCATGGAAGCGGACGTTGAGAAGACACGTTCCAGGGGGCACATCCCCGTAAAACTCCCGGTAGTCGATCATCTCGAGTTCTCTAAAGAGAGGGAGGGGATATATTTTGGGGGAGTTAATATCGGGGTCGAGAGTTCCTGTGTGTTGAAGGATGAATCTCTCCCCTATCATGTCCAGCCGGTAGCGTTGTATCTCTCCGTCTCTCTCACCCGAGAATGCAATATTCAGTTCATCGACCCGACCGTTGTCTGTTATGGAGATGTACAGGTTGGAGAGATCGGCCGTCCCCTCGTCTATCCCGGAGAGTGCGACGCTCTTATCCCAGATGTCAATGAGAGGAAGACTGAACGCATTTGGCGGGACAGAAAAACTCTGTGACGTAACGCACCCACAGGTGAGGCAGAGGCAGACGAGCAGAATGGGAAGGATTGAAATTGATTTTATGGGGTCAGGTTCTGAGCCCATATCTCTCTTCATCAATACACTGATGTCGTGTAGTGTGTTTAATTTGTCTTTGAAAATATCCCAAAACTCACTGTGGTTGAAAATGATCTTGAACTGAATTTGAACTGAATTTTTTTCGTTCCTGAATTTCTAAACCCTATCCTCCACCAGGGGGCGTGCCGCCCCCCGCCAGAGAGATTCATCAAGAGGATTTCTACAGAGCCTTAATATCTTTTCTTCAAGCCGATGGCGACCGCAGCGAGTGCGGTCCCGAGGAGGGCCATGACCGGAAGCGGCATCCCCGCCCTCGTCTGGGTCGTTTCAGGAAGTTGTGTGAGGGTGCCGTTCACGGTCGTCGTCGTCCCGGCCTGGACCTGGAACTCTCCGCTCCAAGGTTCATAGCCTTCGAGTTCAAGACTGATCGTGTAGTTCCCAGGTGCATGGTCAGGGACCGTGACCGGGGTCTTACCGACGAGCAGATTGTCGATATAGATCGCCGCACCTGCAGGATCAGAGAATACTTCCAGGGCACCGGTCTTCGCCGTGGTTTCAGGCGTGGCAACTGTTGGAACTTCTGTGTGTGTCTCAGGGGGTTCCGCCGTAGCCAAGGTATAGCCCTGCACTACCCCGTCATTATCGCCGATGATCAGGTTGCGACCGTCAGATGAAAGGGCGACCGCCCTGACCGCCGCCTCGGCCTCTCTGGTCGTGAGAGTCTCTCCATCTCTGTCAAGGATCGCAAAACTTCTGTCAAGCGAACCGATGGCGACATTCCTGGCGTCCTCGATCATGGAGACCGAGGTGACCGACCCCCCGGCCCTGGCCTCCCAGAGGAGTTCACCCTCTGCAGAAAATAGGTAGACCATTCCTTCAGACGTGCCCGCCGCGATATATCCACCGTCAGGTGAGAGGGAAACCTCCAGCACGTCCCCGAAGATTGCCTTCGACCAGAGAAGTGTACCTGATTTCTCGAAGAGGTACACCTGGTTGTCGGCAGACCCTGCGGCGATCCGCGATCCATCTGGGGTGATTGCAGTGCAGAGGAGATCGTCTCCGGATTTGTATTTCCAAAGAACTTCTCCATCTTCATCGAAAAGATAGACACGGTCATCCGAGCTTCCGGCGGCTACATATGCCCCGTCATTAGCGACCGCGATACTAAACCCTCTTCCAGGGAGGAGATAACTCCAGCGCTTCTCTCCATTGATCTCATAGAGGTAGACACGGTTGTCAGAGGAAGCCGCGCCCACCGCACTTCCGTTTGGCGCAATCGAGACACTGTTCACCTTTGCCCTGGCGTTCTCCTCCCAGAGTACTTCACCATCAGGTCCAAGGAGGATGACCTTCCCGTCGTCTCCCCCCACTGCCACCTGTGCGCCGTCTGCAGAGACGGAGACCCCCCGCACAGTCCATTCGGTATCATATATCCAATCAGGGGCTGTCTCTTCTGCGGCCACCACACTGCAGAGGGAACAGAGCGTGATGAACACGAAGACCACAGTCCACACTATCTTCCGTGCCATGGGAGGAGATCTCTTGGTGCCTCTATTTATCTTCGGCGGATGAAGAACGCTGCACCAAGAAGGCCAAGGGCTGTCACCATTCCTCCGACTGCGGCCTCAGTTGGAGGTGTCGTTGAGGTTTCAGGAGTCCTAGGTACCGATGTCGTGACGGTGGCGGTCTCGGTGACAGTCTCGGTCGCTGTCTCCCCCTCGATGACGGTGAAGGTGGTGCTTGCCTGTGCGTCTCCTTCGATCCACTGGACCGTGACCGTGTACTCATCAGGTGGGAGTTCGGCATCGGTTGTGAATTCCCAGGTGTTCAAGGGTTCTCCGGCCTCCACTGTCACCGTCCCGCTTGCTCCGTACGTCAGAACCTCAGTTTCTTTCTCCACAGGTTCGAAGGCAGAAGAGGTCACCTCGACCTGCAGTGTATTTCCAGGCACGATATTTGTCGTCCCGGCGATCACCAAATTTTCCGGCGTGTCGACCTCGACGGCGTCGATGGTGATCATCCCCCCAGTCTCGGCCACGACCCCCCCAACGGAGAAGATCAAGGCCAGGAGAACGATGAGATATGGTGCATGACGTGGCATGAAGGAGCGTGATGGGGCTGGCAGTATATGAAGATAGGGGTGGTGTTTTCATTCTCCCTCTCAATCGCACAAGAAGAGAAAAACGGGCACGGGGCTTTGTAGAAATCCTCACATATCCATATCGTAGGGAGAATGCGTGTCCCCCGCCTTCCCCCCTCTTTGGCCGCCGGGGGCGAGTGCCGCCCGGACCCCTGGGAGCACGATAGGGGCGGGAAGGCAGAATCGATGACCATAAAGAGAAGAGGGTGTTGCCCATCCCCCTCTCGTGTTCCGGTGAGCGCCTGCCCCCCCCCCCAAAGATAATCCAAGAGGGTTTCTACAAAGTCCAATCTTCGTGTGTGAGCGCAGTCTTCCCGCTCCAACCGCAATCTCGGGAGTCCAGGGGATGCGACTGGAAGGATTCCTGATGATAGGAAGATCTTCGATATGTGAGTATCAACGAACACGAGAAGAAGGAATCATCATCGATCGCTATCTTCTGTGTGGGTATGGTTGGGGACTTTAGGGATGATTTCGTAGACTCTGAAGAGGGTGAGACGTGTGTCGCCCACCTTCCCATTTCTTTGGCCGGGGGCTCTGCCCCCGGACCCCCAGGGATCACGATAGGGGCGGGAAGGCAGAATCGATGACCATGACGGAGGGTGCTACCCTCCTCGACCAATCGTGGTGCGGGGGGGTTTTCGGGGGGGGCGGCAAGACCCCCGCCAGAAAGAGACATCTTGAGGGTTTCTACAGAGCCAAAAGAAAAGAAGATCCCCATCACCGATGAGCAAAGAACGCCACGACCCGGCCATCCTCGACCCGGTCGATACGTGCAAAGCCCACCCGCTCGAACTGGACCATTCTGTCGACATACTCTGCGACCTCAGGCTCGCATACCCCTTCGAGATCTCCCTCAGGGGTGTGAAGAGTGCATGGGATCCCATATCCCGCTGGGAGCCACTGGATGATCGGGGCCTTTGCCTCGCGTGCCGCCGTGAGGTCGTCACCTGCGTACGCAGCCTGTCTTTCTCCCTTCACCTCGATGTTGAAGAGGTCCTTGAGACGGACCACCGTTGCTCCTTCTACCTCGGCTGCCGGGAGGACGACCGCCCCGGTGAAGTCCAGGGCGCGCATCCCCCTCTTCTCGTCGCCTGGGTATCTCGGCACCTCTGCCGTCTGCTCGGGCGCCCCCTCCACCTCATAGCGCACCGGGTGAGGGACAAAGAAGAACCGATCTGACGTCTCGTCGATGACCGCCTTGTTTGCGGCATACAGGTTCTCCCACGAGAACGAGATATCCGTATCCCCAGTCCCGAGATCGACCATCGCCTGGCGCACCGCTTTGGGCTGGATCCCCCGGCGTCCAATCGCCCGCAGGGTTCCCAGGTGGACATCGTCCCACCCGGTATAGGTGCCCTCATCGATCCCCCGGTGCATCGACGACGTTGAAAGGACCACTCCCTCGATGGACATCCGTCCGTAATGACGGTACACTGGCGGCTTCCACCCGAAGTAATCGAATATATAGCGCTGCCGCCTGGTGTTGGCGATATGGTCCTTGCCCCTGATCACATGGGTGATCCCGAGAAGATGATCGTCGACCACCACCGAGAAGTTCATCAACGGGTAGACCTTTGCCTCGATCCGTGGGTGTGCTGGGGCATCGACGATCCTGAAGATAGAGAAGTCCCTGATCGCCGGGTCAGGGTGTTCCAGATCGGTCTTCACCCGTACTGTCACCTGCCCCTCAGCAAACCCGCCAGTGAGCATCTGCTCCCAGAGCTCCAAGTTCTCCTCGATGGTATGTGACCGGCATGGACAGGCCTTCTTTGCCATCTTCAGTTCCCTGAACCGCTCTGCATCGCAGGTGCAGACATATGCCCCACCGAGCTCGATGAGTTTCCTGCACAGGTCATAGTAGATATCCATCCGGTCGGACTGGTAGACAATATCAGTCACCCCGAGTTCCATCCACTTGATATCCTCCTGGACCATTTCATAGGCCTCAGGGTCCACCCGGCGCGGGTCGGTGTCCTCGATCCTGAGGACATAGCGCCCGCCGTACCGCTTCACATAGGCGTCATTGAGAAATGCTGCCCGTGCATGACCAAGATGGAGCGGACCTGAAGGGTTTGGGGCAAACCGCATCACCACGCCGCCTTCGGCCTCTTCCAGGGGGGGAAGTTCCTTCTTCTCTTTCTTTTTCTTCTTCCCTGCGTCCATCTCGCCAGCGACCTGGGGGGCGAGTTCAGTGAGCTTCGCCTTCCACGTCTCCGGGTCCATTACCGCCACCTCGGCCAGCACCTCGTCAAGGGCTGCCGGAAGTTCTTTTGCATGCGGTCTGAGTTCTGGATGGGTGCCGAGCACCTTGCCCATCACCGCCTTCGCCCTGGGGACACTACCATGCTTTGCCGCGTTCTCGAGCGCGTAGACCAGGAGAATCTGTCTGAGCGCTGCGTCCATCTTAGAAACTCCTGCTGATGAAGAACTCTACAAGGGCTTCTAAGTGCTGGCGCTCCTCACATTCTGGCAAGACCGAGAGCGCGTGCTTGGCCGTCGCTACTTTCTCTTCGGCGACCTGGCGGACCGCATCGACCACTCCTGCCTCCTTCAGTTCGGCGATCGCCCCGTCCACTTCATCAGGAGTGAGGTCTGGACGACGGTACTTCGAGAGGTCGAGCCCCTTCTCCCGTGCCGTGATCGCGATGAGCGTCTGCTTCCCCTCGCGCAGGTCAGACCCCCGGTCCTTTCCGCTCTTCTCAGGGGGCGCGATAAAGTCGATGAGGTCGTCCTGGATCTGGAAGGCGATCCCGGCGTTCATTCCATACTGGTAGAGTGCATCGACCTGGACGGCATTCCCACCAGCCAGGATCCCTCCGATGGCCGCCGATGCTGCATAAAGAGCCCCAGTTTTCTTCCCGGCCATCTCGATATACTCAAAGGCGTCGACCTCTTTCTCTGCCTTCTCAAAGGCCATATCCTGGTGCTGCCCCTCGCAGATCTCGGCGCACGTCCGTGCCAGCATCGCGACCGCCTTCACCCGCGCCCGGTCATCGGCGATCGCATGGGTGATGAACTCAAAGGCCTTTGCATACAGGACATCGCCTGCCAGGATCGCCGTCGGTTCGTCCCATTTGACATGGACCGTCGGAGCGCCCCGGCGTGTTGCGTCCCCATCCATGATATCGTCATGGATGAGGGTGAAGGTGTGCGTCATCTCCAGGCCGATCGCCGCGTGCATCAGGTCGTCTGTAGATCCAGGTCGCACCGCTTCGGCTGCGAGGAGGAGCACCGCTGGCCGAAGGCGCTTCCCACCCGCGAGGAGCAGATGTGCACTTGCCTTATAGAGTTCTCCAAACGCATCGCTGAAATACCGCTCGAGCATAATGTTGACCTGTTCGGCGGTTCTGTCCAGATAATCTTTGAGATCTTCGCTCATACGGAACCATTCCTTCCTTATTTGATCAACACTCTCTGCCCGTTCCTTAGGAGGTGGAGGTCATTGTTAAGAGTGTAACCACACTCCTCTGCAAACCTCAGGTAGCCGCCAGTCATACCGATGTCCCCATGGGAGGGGATGATATGCTGCGGGTTGAGGAGCTGGATCAGTTCGTAGTGGTCTTCTACATAGGCGTGGCCACTCACGTGAAGTTCGTCGAAGATCCGCGCTCCCTTCATCCGCAGGAGCGTCTCGACCAGATGACGCTGGCCATAGTTCATCGGGTTTGGGATGACCTTCGCCGAGAAGAGGATCTTGTCCCCCTTTGCGACCCTGAACGGTGTGTCGCCGTGGGCAATCCTGGTCAGGATCGCCCCAGGTTCGCCCTGGTGACCGGTGACGATCGGGACATACTTGTCCTTCCCATTCTTCATGATCTGACGCAGCGTCCGATCGACCGTCCGTCTGTTCCCGAAGACCGAGAGATTCTTGGGGAATGCGACAAGTTTGAGTTTCTCTGCTGTTGTTGAGTAGCGCTCCATCGACCGTCCGAGCAAGACTGGCTTTCTCCCGATCTCATATGCACATTCGGCGATGGTCTTGATTCTTGAGATATGGGAGGAAAACGTCGAGACAATGATCGCATTCTTGTCGTCCTCATAACTGGTCATCGTATCCCTGACCAGCTCTTTTGCGATCCGCTCACTCGGCGCCCTGCCTTTCCGCTCAATGTTGGTGGACTCGACGATGAGGGCAAGCACTCCTTCCTTTCCGATCTGGCGCAGCCGTGCAAAGTCTGGCGGGTCGCCGAGCACTGGCGTCCGGTCGAGTTTGAAGTCGTTGGCGTACACGATCGCCCCACGTTTGGTATGGAGCACCGCCATCACTGTGTCGATGATCGAGTGCTGCGTCCGCACAAACTCGAGAGTGAGGTTCTGGGAGATACGGTAGCGGTTGCCCGACCGTAGCACCTGGAGTTTGTTGTTCACGCCGAACTTCTGTTCCCCCTTGATCTGTTGTTTGATCAGTTCGATGGTATATGGTGTCCCGATGATGGGAGCATTATATCGGTGGGCGAGTTTTGGGATCGCACCGATATGGTCCAGGTGCCCGTGTGTGCACACGATCGCCTTCACCGTCCCCTCGACGGTGTTCATCATCGTGTCGTCGGGGATGGCCTTCATCTCGATGAGGTCCAGAGAATGCATTTTCTCAAGGTCTGCATCCTCATGGATCATGATCTGATCGAGCCGTATGCCCATATCGAAGATGACGATCTCTTTTCCGCAGCGGACGGCAGTCATGTTTCGGCCGACTTCATTGTAGCCGCCCACTGCAACGATCTCAACGTCCATTTTTCTTCTCCTTGTGTTTTTATTCACAGAGCATCAGCCTTGTAGTTCCGGTAATATAGGTCCGTACATGCGCAAGGTCCTGAACGCTGCCAGAGCCGGTCAGAAACATTGCGACCTGCAGTTCCCTAAGGAACGCTATGACAGTCTGTTCAAGTGCGTCTTCGCTCTCCATAGCTGGTTTGAGGAGGGGGAGGGCCATGCCCCCGAGATCGGCGCCGAGCGCAATAGCCCTTGCAATATCGATTCCGCTCCTCACACCGCCAGTTGCGATCACCGGCCCGCTGCCTGCGACCTCGCAGAGGCTCACTACAGTGGGGATCCCCCACCCGAGGAAACGCTGGCCGAGGGCCTTGAGTTCTTTGTTCTCTCCGGCACGTTCGACTTCGACTGCCGCCCATGATGTGCCGCCTGCTCCGCCAAGGTCGATCGCCGCCGCACCCGCGCCCCAGATGAGGCGTGCGGTCTCTGCTGAGATCCCGGCCCCGGTCTCCTTGAGGATCACCGGGGTCTTGAAGTCGTTGCAGAGGTCTGCGATTGCGGCAAGACATCCCCTGGCATCATGGTCACCTTCCGGCTGGGCGGCTTCCTGGAGGAAGTTGAGATGGATGCAGAGGGCGTCCGCCTCGATCATCTCGACTGCCCGCTCGGCCCATTCAATCCCATGGTCGCGGAGTTGCACCGCCCCGAGGTTTGCACACAGAAAGGCGTGGGGCGCTTCGTCTCGCACCACGGTAAAACTCTCATCAAGTTCAGGGTGTTCAAGGGCCGCTCGCTTGGAACCTACGCCCATCCCGAGTTTGAACTTTTCGGCGACCCGGGCGAGCCTTCGGTTCACTTCGGTGGTCGCCGGGTGGCCGCCGGTCATTGCAGCGATAAAGAGGGGGGAGCCGAGCTCCGCTCCCAGAAAGCGCGTCTGCAGTCTGATCCCGTCGAGGTCGAGTTCGGGGAGGGCCGCATGTGCGAGCCTGACATCGTCGAACCCTGCTCGTCCTGCCTCGACCTGTTCGTTGCAGCAGATCTTGAGGTGGTCGAGTTTGCGGGAGGGTGTCTGCATATCTTGTGTGATCTCAATCCCTCCGAAATTATCTGGGTGTGCCTGCGGTCTTCTCTGGCGCTCACCTTCTGACTATCGTTCCACCGTGGTCTTTTTCGTCGAGGAAGTCCTCGATCCGGGAGATATGGAATATATGTGACTCCACTCCTGCTTCGGCGAGTGCGAGCAGTTCAGTAATCTTCCCTTTCATCCCGCCGGTGACGTCGGTGTTTTCTGAACACCCGATAGACAGACGTCCGACTGAGTCCCTTGTGATCTCCGGCACGACCGCCCCCTTGTCGAGGACGCCCAGGACATCGGTTGCAAGCCCGACCCGTCCTGCATCAAGTGCAAGGGCGAGGTACCGGATGATCTGGTCACCTGAAATGATACAGGCACCGCGGCGTGCGTCCATCACCACGTCCCCATGAAGGACAGGGGTGATGCCCAGCCGCACCAGTTGAGCTATAGGTATGCACTCACAGGATATGAGTTGTCCGCTCTCGGCACGGCATGCCGCAAGGGGGTGGACACCGACTGCGTCCACACCATGCTCGCGCAGCGCTGCCACCACTGCCAGGTTGAGGGCGGCGACAGCCTCGTGGGTCACGGCGATCCCCGCTTTGTTCTCAGGGCCGACGCCCTCCTGGATGTGGTATTCTTGTGCTTCCGGGTGGCCACAGGATCCTGCCCCGTGGACAAGGACCAACTGAAGGTCTGGCCTGGCCGCGATCACCCCCGCAAGAGTTGCCAAGCGCGCGTACTCGATCGCCCCTGTGCCCGTTTTGTCGGTGACGACGCTCCCGCCGAGTTTTAACAGAATGACTTTTTTATCCATTTTTCTCTTTGCGTATGCCTTTAGTGTCGATGGTAGTAATGATCGAACGTGCGCCCATCGCGTCGATCGCACCGGCCACCCTACTCTTTGCGTGTTTGGGACAGAGTGCAACCATACACCCCCCCCCGCCAGCTCCGGTCAATTTGGCTCCAAATGCCCCCGCCGCCCTGGCCGAGAGGACCAGTTTGGAGAGCACTGGGTGACCGACCCCCAGGGCTTCGAGGAGGGCGTGGTTGACGTCCATGCACCTCCCGAGCTGCTGAGGTTTGTTTATTGACTTGATTCCCTGGGTGGTCACGGCCCCGATAGCGTCCATGATGGGGTCCACGATCTCAGGGTGGTGCCGTTGTTCTTTTGCGACGAGTTCCACCATCTTTGAGGTCGAATGAGAGATCTGTGAGTTCCCAATGACCAGGTGGAGGTTCTGTGGTGGAAGCCTGCGTTTCGAGTCTCCTGTGATCAGGACGATCCCCCCGAAGGTCGTGACATAGGTGTCGGTCGGGCTTGCTCTCCCTCTCTGGACCTTTCTCTCGATGGCAAAGGCACGACGCGCGATCTCTTCACGGGAAAACCCGAGGTTGAACTCGTCAGAGATCGCGGCAAGAGTTGCTGTCGTTACGGCTGCAGACGACCCCAGGCCTGAAGACGACGGAATCTGGGACCTAATATAGACGCTCCCCTTCACCCCCGTCGACTTGAAACACTCCTCAAGATAGGGCGAACGTACACGGGGGGGGTGGCGATGTTTTCTGACTGTCACGGTAACCCTGGGCTTGATGGCCATTGCCACGCCTGGTTTCCCATAGACGACGGCATGCTCACCAAAAAGGAAGACCTTGCCGGGTGCGCTCCAGGTGGCCACGCTATACCACCGCTATCGCCGCATACCCGACGGAGATCGGGTCCCCTGTGACGTCCCCACTTGTCGTGTAGGAGAGGAGTTTTCCCTGTGTGGCGCCGAAGGACCTGGCCGCAAGGGCCATCGTTGCGATCGGGCCGTATCCGCAGGCGCTTACGTGGAGGGAACGGATCCTCTGATAAAATTCAGGGACATCCAGCGTCTCCAGCGCTTCGATCGCCTGCAGGTCGATCCGCCTGGCCAGGTCCATCGGGATATAATGCGAGAAGTCGCTTGAAGCCACGACCCGCACCTCCCGCCCGGTCTCACGCGTGGCGCGCACGACCGCGGCCGCCAGCGCCTCGGCACTCTCCATGCTCTGGTCTCCCATCATGATGGGTGCGATCCGTGCCCGCGGGAAACGGTACTTGATAAAGGGCAGTTGCACCTCGATCGAATGTTCGCCGGCATGGGTGCGTTCGTCCACCGGCACCCCGATCGCCTCGACCAGTTCAGCATCGGTATCGACGATCCCGAGAGGAGTCTCCCAAGGAATTGCCGAGGCGCAGGTCATGAACCCTTCATGGCTCGGGCCTATTACAATAAATGTCCCGTCAAAAGAGGATGAAATGGCGGCGAAGGCCCGTG
>JAQVHG010000167.1 GCA_028696365.1 Methanofollis sp. | reverse complement strand
CCCCGAAGAACATGCAGGAGAACCCCGACCACGAGATCGCGACCGATGGGAGACCAAACTCGGCGGATCTGGTGAGGGGCGCCCAATTCAGATCAGGTGAGGCGAGGCGAGGCGAGGCGAGGCGAGGCGAGGCGAGATGATGCAGGTGAGTGCCCCCCCTCCTCTGCCGGAGTTGCACCCCCGGACCCTCGGCGAATGGCGATTGGTCGGGGATGGCTGAAGTTGGATCAGGTGAAGGTCATCTCATTTGGATCAGGTGCCCGCCGTCCCCGACCAATCTTCATGATGAGGGGCGAGGGGCCGCACGCCCCCATGAGCCCAGTCGAGGTGCGATTTAGGGGGGCTCGCCGAAGTCGGATCTGAGGGAGGCCATCTCATTTGGATCGGGTGCGTGCTTTCTGATACCCATCGTCATGAGATGGGAGTCGGCGGATCTTGTGAGGGTCATCCAATTCTAATCAAGTGAGCGCCGTCCCGGTCAATCTTCATACCAGAGTGACCGAAGGCTCCACCGTCCCTGTCGATAGAACACATGAGAGGGATCGTCGACCAAGGGGTCAGATGGATGCCACCCATTTTTCCGCCCTCCTTCCAGGCCTTGATCACCTCATACGGTAAGGAGAGGAGGAACACGTAACCTCTCACCAGACCGCGAAAATCCGTACAAACGGCGTATCGGGAAACATATATATATTGTTACCTATCCAGATGGAGACATGCGGGGGGAAGTCAATCTTGAACGCCGGGCCATCACTCTTCTTTCATCCGTACTGAGTCCTCCCGGTGTGTTCGACGCGTACCGGAATATCAGAGGCGGAATTCAAGGTGGAGCCACCATCTACACCTTCCACCGCGTCGGGCCGCAACGTCACGACTGGCTCATCCCAACAATGGAGACCACCGAGTTTGAGAGAGTGGTCAGGTGGCTGACCAGGACCCACCGCCTCCTCCCCCTCGACGAGATCGTCGTCGCCCTCCAGGAAGGACGGCATCTGCCCGCCGGCACCGCCGCGGTCACCTTCGACGACGGCTACCAGGACATCTACACCCACGCATGGCCAGTGCTCCAGAACTACAAGGTGCCGGCCACGGTCTTTCTCACCACCGGCCCCATGGACCATCGGGAACTCTTCTGGTTCGACCGGTTCAGGCATATCATCCACACCACCGAGAAGAGGGGCTTTGAGATGGAAGGGCTTGGCACATTCCCGCTCAGGACCCAGACCGAACGGTTCAGGGCGGTCACTTCAATCGAGCGCTCGGTCCTCAAGGTCGCCGACGAGGGCGAGAAACTCGCATGCATCCGTGCGATCGAAGAAGACCTCGCCGTCGACCCCCCCGAGATCGGGGACGACTACATCCTTACCTGGGACCAGGTGCGCGAGATGGGCCAGGACAGTGTCAGTTTCGGCTCGCACACGGTCACTCACCCGCAGCTCACTCACCTCCCGCTCAGGCAGGCGGCGGCCGAGATCAGGGACTCGAAACGGCGGATCGAGGCGGAGACCGGGACCGAGGTCCGCTTCCTCTCCTACCCCAACGGCGGCGTCGCCGACACCTCGGCCGAGGTCAGGGCGCTGGTCGAAGAGACCGGATACCTCTCGGCCTTTTGCAGCATACCTGGGCAGGTCGAGGCCGAGCACAACCCCTTCATGCTCAACAGGATCTTCTCTGGCTGGGACTTCGACACCTTCAAGTTCTTCGGCTCAGGGGCGTTCGCCGACCTTACCAGGTTCCATTTCAGACGGTGATGTAGTATGAAGACGAAGGTGCGGAGCATCAACACCGACGAGTATGAGGCCCTTGCGGCCTTCCTTGCAACGCAGGTCGAGACCGACCAGGCCAAACTCTGGCTGAGCAGGTTTGGCATGTGGTGGGAGAACAACCCCGCCATGGACGAGACCATCCCGCGGGGATGGGTGATCGAGGACGAAGAGCACGAGATCGCCGGGTTCCTCGGCAACATCCCGGTGCCCTTCTGGGTCGACGGCCACCTCGCCCTCGCCCGCGCCGCCTCCTCCTGGTATGTTCGCCCCGAGGTGCGGGGGGTGCTCGGGCTCCAGCTCAACGTCGCCTACTCGCGCCAGAAGGACGCCGACCTCTTCATCAGGACGACCCCGAACGAACTGGTCCAGGCGATGCTGCCGCGCCTGGGGTTCGAGCGGGCCGCCTTCCCGGTCGGGGGCCGGGAATATCTCGTTGTTAGAGATTACGGCAGGGCGGCGGCGCTGTACGGTGCAAGTCCTGGGACCGGCGGGACAAAACGGGCGCTCACCTCCCTTGCCCGCGGCCCGCTCTCTGCGGTCTCGCCGCTCCTCGTGCGCCACCGTGCCGGGTCAGGGGCAGCGCCCGACGCTGGGGGCGCTGGGACCGTCGGTGCATGGGAGGTCTGCACCAGGTGCGGGACCGAGTTTACCGCATTCTGGGAAGAGTTCAGGCGGCCAGGCACCGCCTCGGTGGCCCGCGACGCACAGACCCTGGAGTGGCTCTATTTTTCTGAACCCGTCGCGGGGAAGCGGACCGTCGTGGCGTGCCGGGACAAGGAAGGCGAACTTGCCGGCTACTGCGCCTTCGACCTGCTCACGCCGTACGGCGCCGGGGTGCGGGTGCTCCTCCTCCGAGACGCCTTCCTCCCGGACCGTGCGAGCGCCCGGACCGCCGTCGCCGCAGGGAAAGCGCTGGCCGAGGAGAAGGACGCCGCCACCGTCGCCTTCTGGCCGGCTTCGCGCAGGATGGAAGAGGTGCTCAAGGCCGAGACCACCACTTCCAGGCAGACTGACTATGGGTATTTCTACCGTTGGGGACGGGCAGGACCGGCCGTGCTGCTCCCTTCAACCGTCGACCCAGACCGCGGGACGCTGTAGCCCTGCACCTCGTCCCCGGCCTTGAGGGCGGCGACCACCTGGCGGAGCCTGACCAGGTCGATCTTGTCTGAGGCGTTGAGCGGCATGGCCTGCGCAAAGACCACGGCCTTTGGGACCTTGTACGACGGGAGGGAGGCGCGGCAGAGGCCCATGATCTCGTCGTGGAGTATGCCGGCGGGATCGCGGACCGGCTGGACGACGGCGACCGCCGCCTCGCCCATGAGGTCGTCGGGCACGGCGACGACCGCCGTCTCGCTCACCCCTGCATGGGTGTTGATGAGGTCTTCGACCTCGCGGGGGGTGATACGGTGTCCGGCCGATTTGATCACCGTGTTGTCCCGGCCCTTGAAATAGACGTAGCCGTCTTCGTCGACGGTGGCAAGGTCGCCGGTGTAGAGCCTGCCGTTTCGCAGTTTTGCGGCGGTCGCCTCGGGGTCCTTGAAGTAGCCCTGCATCAGGGTCGGGCCGAGCACGGTGATCTCGCCGGTCTCACCGGGCGCCACTGCCCTGCCGTCAGGCCCGAGGACTTCGAGGCTGACGCCAGGCATCCCCTTGCCAAGCGACCCGATCTTTTCGTGGATGAGGGCGGGGTCGAGGATCGAGATCCGTGCCGTCGCCTCGGTGGCGCCGTAATAGATGTAGAGGTCTTTGTCAGGGAAGGCCTCGGTGATCGTCTTGATATATTTCTTGTCCAGGTAGCCGCCGCCGCAGGTCATGTAGCGCAGGCTCGGAAGGGCACTCGTGAGGAAGGGGGTGCGGTGGATGAGGATCTGGTAGGTGCTCGGCACGCCGTAGATCCCGGTGCACCCGTATTTCTCGATCTCGGGGATGACGGTGCCAAGGAAGATCGAGGTGTGCAGGACCAGGCTCCCGCCGACCCTGAGGTGGGTGTGGAGGACCGAGACCCCGTAGCAGTAGGTGAAGGGCAGGACGGCGCAGGCGCGGTCGGCCTCGGTAAGGCGCATCACGGCGAGGATCGCGTCAGAGTTGGTGACCAGGTGGCGGTGAGAGAGCATCACGCCTTTCTTCTCGCCGGTGCTCCCTGAGGTGAAGAGGATCTGGGCGGTCTCGTCGTCGTCGGTCTCGGCCACCCATGCCTCGTCGGTCGGAGGGAGGGAGGCAAGGTCGGCTTCGGAGAAGACCGGCCACCCCTCACCGAGTTTGGGCCTGAACTTCTCCTGGACGCAGCAGCAGGTAAACTCGCAGAGGGCGCCGATATCTGCAAGTTGGTCCTCTGCGACTCTGGTCTCAACGAGCACGGCGATGTTCCCGCTTTTCATGGCGGCGAGGTAGCAGAGGGTGAAGTAGAGGCTGTTCTCGGCGAGGATGAGGATCCGGTTCCCCGGGCCATAGGTCTCCCCGAAGTGTCTGGCAAGGGCGTTCACCTGCCAGAAGAGGTCGCGGTGGGTGATCGTCTCGGTGGGTCCGGCAAGAAAGAGGGTGTCACGGTGCTGGATGTGCTCAAAGAGGTAATCGACGAAGTTCATTTCTCGTCCTCTTCCAGGTGAGAGAAGACGACGGCCTTGACCTTGCCGAAGTCTTCCATCTCGACGATCTCGTCCATGTCCAGGGTGATCCCGAAGGCTTCTTCGAGGGCGGCCACGAGTTCGAGGTGTTTGAGCGAGTCCCAGAGCTCGTGAGTGTTGTAACTGATCTCGTCAGAGAGGTCTGAGGCTCGAACGCCGATGATCTCACAGAAGACTTTCTCTACTCTTTGGTGTGGTCCTTTTTCCATCCGTCCCCCTCCATCGCGACTGCGCAAGCGACCGCGATGTCCCCATCGTGCGAAAGACTGACAAGGACAGTGACCATACTGGCATTGGGGCATATTAAAGTAACTGACGGCACCCCTGACGGGGTGGTTGTGATCTCAATTTTGTTCATCGCAATGTGGTCAAAACCGATGGAAAAGAGGGCTTTGGTGATGGCCTCTTTGCCGGCGAATCTGGCGGCGAGGTGGCGGGAGGGGTCCCCTCGTGAGAAGCAGGCAGCGAGTTCGGCGGGGGTGAAGACTCGTTCCAGGAAGTGACGGTCATGTTCCAGGGTCTTCCCATTGAATCGGCTGATCACGACGACGTCGATGCCGATGCCGGGTATCATCAGGCCGGTGGTTGTCGAGATGGGGATATAGATGTTGTGGAGGACGAAACCCACCAGATCAGAAGAGGACGATCCTCACCTGATCAGAACGGATCGACCCTCACCTGAACCACAGATCCCCATCCCCCCACTTATCGCCATCGCGGGGGTCCGGGGGTGCAACCCCCG
>JAQVHG010000166.1 GCA_028696365.1 Methanofollis sp. | reverse complement strand
TCCTTTCACAGAGGCACTCTCAAGGAGATGTCGGTCTTTGGGAGCTGGATGCTTGTCAACGAGATTGGGTCGCTGCTCTTCCTCCAGGTCGACTTGATCATCGTCAACATCTTTCTTGGCTCATTTGCCGGGGGGGAATATGCCGTCGCCCTCACCTGGAGCATTCTCCTCCGAACTATGGGAGGCGTACTTGCCGGGGTGCTCGCCCCGATGATCTTCATCTATTATGCCAAGGAGATGTTCGCAGAGATCAAGCGCATGGCCCTCTCCTCAGTGAAATGTATGGGCCTTGCCCTTGCCCTTCCTGTCGGTCTTATCTGTGGGTTTGGGTCAGAACTTCTCTCACTCTGGGTTGGTGTAGAGCATGCAGGTCTCGCTCCGCTCCTTGCCATCCTGACCATCCACCTGGCAGTGAACCTTGCGGTGCTCCCGCTTAATCATGTCAATGTTTCGTATTCCAAGGTGAAGATCCCAGGGCTTGCAACCATTGCGCTCGGCATTGCAAATGTCATTCTCGCACTCTGGCTTGTGGTCGGTGCCGGGTGGGGGGTCTATGGCGTCGCTGCATCTGGTGCGATCTTTTTCACCCTCAAGAGCAGCATATTCATGCCTTGGTACACCGCAAAGGTGCTCTCTATCCCTGTGAAGGCATTCTTCAGGCCTCTCGTCGCAGGGGCATCTGCTACCTTCGCCATCGCCCTGATCGCTTTTGTGCTTGGTGGCCTGGTCCCGATTCAGAGCTGGCTTGAACTCGGGGTGATCGCAGGGGCGATCGGAGTGTTGTACCTCCTACTTGTCTGGTGCTGTCTCTTCACCGATGAAGAGAGGACCATCTTTGGGTCTCTCCTCCCCGCCCAGATCAGAAAATTTTTGCTGCCTTCGACTGGGAGCGAGGGGTCAGCGCCCCTGGAAAAATATTGAAAGAATGGTTCTGTAGAAATCCTCTTGATGACTCTCTCTGTCGGGGGGCTTGCCCGCCCTCCGAACCCCCCCCACTACACGATAGGTCGGAACGGCAGCACCCTCTTTATAGTCCTATTCTGCCTTCTCGCCCCTATAATGGTCCCGGGGAGTCCGGGGGCGGCATTCGTCCTCGGCGAGATTCATGAGGGAAGGCGGTTGAGTCACGCTCGCACCCATAAAGGGTGAAGGTTTCTACAGAGCCTTTTGACAGGAATATCGCCGATTCTTCCGTCTTCAACACCGTCAAAAAATGAAGGAGGCGGTACGCCACCTATTCGATGATCATCGTCCCGACGCCTGCGTCGGTGAAGAGTTCGAGGAGGATGCTGTGTGTCTTGTTGCCGTTGATCACATGAGCGTACGGCACCCCGGCCTTCACCGCCCTCACGCAGGACTCGATCTTTGGGATCATCCCGCCGGAGATGGTCCCGTCGGCCATCAATTCCTCGGTCTCCACGGCCTTGAGACGGCGGAAGACCTGGCTCCGCTCCCGGTCCATCACCCCGTCGACATCGGTGAGGTTGACAAGTTTGAAGGCGTCCAGGGCGACTGCGATCTCCCCCGCCGCCGTGTCGGCATTGATGTTGAGGTTGCGGCCTGCCCGGTCGATCGCGATCGGGGCCATGACCGTGATGTACCCCGTTTCCAGGAGCGTGATAAGGAGGTCGGGGTTGACTCCCTCGATCTCGCCGACGTAGCCGAGGTCGACCTCACGCTCCTCATCGCCGACCCGCACCATCTGAGCGCTGATCTTTCTGGCAAGAATGATGTTGCCGTCATTGCCCGATATCCCGACAGCCCGGTCGCCCTCGCGGGCGATGAGCGAGACGATCCCATTGTTGATCTTGCCGACCAGGACCATCTGGGCGATCTCTAGGGTCTCGGCATCGGTGATCCGAAGGCCCCCTACAAACTCAGGTTCCTTGCCCATGGCCCGCATCTTCTCGGTGATCTCAGGACCGCCCCCATGGACGACGACGACCTTCATCCCCACATAATGGAGGAGGACGATGTCGCGGATCGCGTTCTCTAAGATCTCGGGGTCGACCATCGCATGCCCGCCAAGTTTGATCACGATGGTCTTGCCATGGAACTGCTGGATGTAGGGCAGGGCCTCCATCAGGACTTCTTCACGCCTCATGTCGTATACTTCCCATTGATCTCGACATATTTCTCGGTCAGGTCGCACCCCCATGCCACGGCCGCGCCCTCGCCGGCCGCAAGGTCGAGGGAGAAGACGACCCTCTTGCCGTGCATCGCTTCCTTGGCCCGCACCAGGTCTGAGACGATCTTGCCGTCCCGCACCAGTTCGGTCAGCGTCGCCCCTTCACCGATGGTGAGTGAGACGGTGTCCGGGTCGAACCTGACCCCGGCACGCCCGGCCGCCGCGATCACCCGGCCCCAGTTCGGGTCCTCGCCGTACACCGCGGTCTTGACGAGCGGCGAGGCCACGACCGTTCTGGCCACTGTCTCTGCCGCCGCTTCGTCAGGAGCGCCGACGATCTGCACCTCGAGGAGTTTGGTCGCGCCCTCGCCGTCCGCGGCGATCTGTTTGGCTAGGGAGATGCAGCATGCCTCAAGTGCGGCGTCGAATTCCTCCCGCGGCACCGGCCCGGCAACCCCGGTGGCCGTGCAGAAGGCCGAGTCATTGGTGCTCTCGTCCCCGTCGACGACGACGCGGTTGAAACTCCGGCGCACCGCCGAGCAGAGCGACTCCTTGAGGTCTTCGGCCCCGATCTCGGCGTCGGTGTAGATGAAGGCGAGCATCGTCCCCATGTTCGGGGCGATCATCCCGCTCCCCTTACAGATCCCGGCGACCGTAAACCCGTCGCCCCTGACAAGCGCATGTTTCTCAAAGAGGTCGGTGGTCATGATCGCCCGTGCTGCGGCGGTCTCGGCCTCCTCAGAGTGGGCGAGGTGCGGGACGACCTCGTTGCACTGACGTCTGATCAGGTCGAGGTCGAGGTAGCGCCCGATCACCCCGGTGCTCGCCACTCCCACCCGCTCGGGCTCCAGGCCCAGGGCCTCGGCGGCGATCCGGCACATCTCGACCGCGTCGGCACGCCCGCGTTCACCGGTATAGGCATTTGCACACCCCGAGTTCACGACAATCGCGTCGAGCCGCCCGGCCTTCATCTGCTTCTGCATCACCTGGACCGGTGCGGCGGTGACGAGGTTGGAGGTGAAAGTCGCCGCAGCCGTGCCGCGTGCCCTGATCACCGCAAGTCCATACTTTCCTTCCTTCATCCCGGCGGCTTCGACGCCAGGGACTGCACAGATACTCTTCATCATTCTTTATTCTCCTCAAATGAGGTTCCAAGTCCCTGGACAATGTCTCGGCGGGCGACGATCCCGATCAACCGCCCTTCGTCGACGACCGGGAGGCGGGCGATCCCTTCCCGCAACATCAGCCCTGCCGCCTCCTCGATCTCGGCGTCCGGCCTGATGGTGATCGCCGGCATCGACATCACCTTGCGGACCGGTGTCATCCCGATGTCTGAGAGAGCCGATTTGGTCTTCTCCCAGTTTATGATCTCTCTGATCGGAACCTCGATAAGTTCGAGTGGGGAGGGGAGCCAGAGATCGTCTGAGATCTCGCCGGTCTTGAGGAGCGAGAGCACATCGGCCTCGGTGATCACCCCGACCAGTTCTTCTCCGTCCATCACTGGCAGGCCTCCGATATCGTGCGTGCGCAGGAGGGCCGCGGCCTCCCTCACGGTTGCGTCGGCATGGACGGTGACCAGTTCCTCTGTCATGATCTCCCTGACTTTCATGGTACTCATCTCCACTCTTATGGCATGCAGGGCGGGGTCATAAGTCCGTCGTTCTCCGCAAACCCGCAGATGATATTCATATTCTGGATCGCCTGCCCGGCCGCACCCTTGACGAGGTTGTCGATCGCCGAGATGACGACGACCCGCTCGTCCTGTGCCTCGAACCAGATGTCGCAGAAGTTGCTCCCACGCACCGCCGGCAAGGAAGGCTTCTGGAGACGGACAAAGAACTCGTCCTTGTAGAACTCCTGATAACGCGCCTCGACCTCTTCCTGGGTGAGGGGTTCGTCTGTGATGATATGAGCGGTGGTAAGGATCCCCCGGTTCACCGGGACGAGGTGGGGGGTGAAGAAGCAGTGCGCCTTCGAGCCGAGACGCCCGAGTTCCTGCTTCATCTCGGCGAGGTGGCGGTGACTGGTCCACTTATAGGGGGTCACCCCGTCGGCCACATTTGGGTAATGGGAGGAAGACGAAGGGGTGACGCCTGACCCTGAGACGCCGCTCTTTGAGTCGTAGATCACATAGCGTGCGTCGGTGGCGAGCGGCGCCGCGGCAAGGGTGGCCCCGGTCGGGAAGCATCCGGGGTTTGAGACAAATTGCTTCCCCTTCACCTCTGCTCGGTGAAGTTCGGGAAGGCCGTACGGTGCCTCAAAATAGTCGGTATGGGTGACGCCGTAGACTTTTTCGTAGACTTCCCTTGGCAGACGGTAGTCGGCGGAGAGGTCGACGACCTTCATCCCCTGTTCTAGGAGCCCGCCGGCATACTGCATCGCTGCGGTATGCGGCACCGCAAGAAAGGCGACGTCGGCGTCGATCTCTTCGACTGCAGGGTTGGTGAAGGTGAGGTCAGTATATCCTGTGAGATGGGGGTGGACCGCGGTGACCGGTTGCCCCTCCTCTTTCCTTGAGGTGGCCACGACCACCTCGGCCGAGGAGTGGCTCTGGAGGAGGCGGATCAATTCGCCGCCGGTATAGCCAGATGCCCCGACAATAGCAACATCCATACAGGACACTATACCGGAGGTGAAATTTAATGCTTTGGAGTAGCGAGGAGGAGTTCTCCGGCCAGACGCTTGATCTCCTCTCGGTTTTCAAGTCCTTTGAGGAGATCAGGGGGAAGCGCACTCTCGCCGTACTTCGCTCCTATATATGCTCCGCAGATGAACGCGATGGTGTCGGTGTTCCCACCGATATTGGCCGCGACATAGAGGAGGTTCTCAGGATCATAATACCGACTGATGAGGAAGAAGGCGATCGGGACGGTCTGGTAGATCGAGATGTCGTTTCCGATCACGGCAAGGGCGCTTTCGAGGCTGATCCCTTCGTGCTCGAGATCAATGGCACGCCTGATCCGTGCCCCGAGCTCGGGGTCTTCGGCTGAAGCGGTACGCAGTGCGACGGCGGGGGGGTCTGCGG
>JAQVHG010000165.1 GCA_028696365.1 Methanofollis sp. | reverse complement strand
CGCACACAGGTAGAGCAGGCCGAGCGGGACGCACCTCAGGGGGCATGCCAATCATCGCGAGGATTCGTCATACCACAAGAACAGGCAGACTTCCAGTATGGGGTTGCGCGTGCAGCCATATGCCCCTCCTGTAAGCATCGACTGATAGACTATCTCAGGGGGATGGTGGATTATGAGTGAAGTTACTCGGGAAGAGATTGAAGAATTACTCGACGAAGCATGGAATCACGCGATCTTGAAGGCATGGGTCAACGGCAAGACGGCACAGGACGCCCTTGATGAAGTTCTGTCAGAGGTGAAGGGCTGTATGTGTCCCTCCTGCCGGCAGAAATTCGAGGATGCAATGAGAGAACAGCGCGAGGCCCCAATCAGGAAGACCATCAAGGAGATATCTGAACGCCTGGACATCATCGAGCGCCATCTCGAATCGAAGAAGAACAACCCCTCTGCAGAAGGTGGCCCCCACGAGTACGAAAGCATTTGAGCGCCGTCTCGCCGCCCTCGAAGAAGAGGCCAGATCCCAGGAAGAGTTTGAGCAAGTCTCCGAACTGGTCTGTGAGGTAGCGCGAGGACAGTTGTGCCCGTCGTGCCTGGAGAGATTCGAGGCCGTGATGGAGCACCCCCCCGATTCGACCCCCCCCCCTGGCTCCCTCGACGATGGAGCAACATCAGGTCCTACGAATCTCAGAAGAGATCCTCTTAGACTGGAAGAGAAACTCCCCCTTGAAGCCGCTGTATGGCACGGATGGATCGTCAAGGGGGAGGCGGAAATTCTCACTCCTACCGGGGTGAAGATGGTTGTAGAGGTCCCGTACTCGAAATATCTACAGGGGGGCGGGGCGTATCCCGGCACCCCCTGGTGGTGCCCCCACATTCAACAACCTTCACCCCCCAAACGTTGTGGCACAGAGAATCGCCTTCAGGGCAACTATGCTAAGACTGCAAAATAATTGAAGCACTTTCTCATCGACACAGATGTGTAGATCTGCCGACAAGTTTATACCTGCACACCAAGAACAGTAGGATGATTTAGAACCTACAGTTTCACGGTATTCGGGCATTCTAAAACTTTGAATCTCTATTTTCTCACCTCCTACCTATTGAATACAAACAACTTTCCCTTTATAATTTGACTTCCATCAACGATATCACATCGTCAAAGCGGTAGACATAACCCCGATATCACCCGACGATATCACTTATGCGAATCGCCCTCACCATCTCAGATGACCTCCTCGCCCGCGTGGATACCGCCGCATCGAACGAGGGGGTCAGCCGGTCCGAAATGATACGACGGGCATGTGATGTCTACACCGGCGGGGGTGATGTCAGACCCCCGGCGACGACATCACCTTCACCATCACCGGTGATATCACCCGATGATATCATCGAGGAGGATCGATACCTCGCCGACCGGGCCGCCGAGATGGTGCACCTCCAGGATGAGGTCAAGCGTCTGACCAGGGAGAACGAGGACCTCACCGCCCACAAGGACCAGGCCGTCGCCCTCGGTGCCAGGCTCGAAGAGAGACAGATCGTGATCGACGACCTCAGGGACCGGGTGGCTTCCCAGGAGAAGATCATCACCGAGTTGCAGCACCAAGCCGGGGGACACATCGCCACCGTGCAGGCCTTGACCGCCGGCCGAGGGGAGAGCGACACCGACGACCACGAGGAAGTCGAGCACCCTCGATCGCCATGGTGGCGGTTCTGGGCAAGGTGAAACTATCCTCCTCCTCTTCTCACCGATCCTCGACCGTTTATAGTCGGTGGATATCGCTTCTTTTCCTGTCAAGGTTGAAGGTCCGTTTGATCCTTTACCCCCCCGATCAGCTGTCAAGGTAGGGCCTATAGGCTCGCCATATGCTGAGCGTAATTACCCCGAACCTTGACGTACCTTGTCCACCGCTGATATCGGCCCTGTCAAGGTTCTATAGCAGATGTATAGTGGGCGCCCCAGAAAGGTAGTAGAAGAGCTGAAGAAAGCTTACCATATTCAAAAGGTCCTGGGATCGTAATTATCATATCCTATAGGCCACTATAGTATCTGCCATGGGAGCCACCACGGTGTGGATGTCGCCGGAAACAAAGAAGCGACTGAAGGGGATGAAACAGCACCCCCGTGAAACCTACGAGGATGTGATCGTCCGGTTGATCGACATCACCGAAGATCCCGAGCCTCTCAGCGACGAGGCGATTCGGGGGATAGAAGAATCACTCGAAGATATCAAAGCCGGCCGCCTTGTCACCCTCGATGAGGCCCGCGCAGAGCTCCGGGCCGCATGGCGTACGAAGTCAGATTGACCCCATCCGTCATCCGACAGATGCGCCGCCTCCCTGAAGATGTAGGGGAGAAGATCCTCGATGAGGTGGAGAACCTTGCCCAGGAGCCCGACCCATCCCGACATGTGAAGAAGTTGCATGGGGGGAGTGCAACGCCCTTTTACTCTCTCCGGGTCGGGACCTATCGAGCGATCCTGAACATACACGACGATGTGCTGATGATCGTGGTGATCGAAGTGGGCCACAGATCAAAGGTATATCGCAAATTCTAACCCAATTTTTCATCTTCACCTCCCGGCCGATGGAGGGCATATGGTGACTGTGGACGGACTCGGTCTTCGCCCTGGGCGGAGGCCTCGCGCGAGAAGGCGGTGATCATCACCGGTGTCGGTCTTGCCGGTGTGCCCCTCTGGGAGCGATGATCATCTCCAGGATGAAGGCACCCCCCGGGTGCCTGAGGTGGAGGACGATCTTCACCCTGGAAGAAGGCCTCGCGCGAGAGGGTGAAGATCATCTTCGGTCTCGGTGGCCATCGGATGAAGACCTTCTCGCGCGAGAACCTCATCACCGGTGAAGACCGTGCCCGGGTCCCGCCCCACCCCCATCAGACCGGGCGTCCTCCGGCCGTATTTTTCAAAATTCCATCTTCAAAAACCGCCCCCGGCGAGGACGAATAACAACAAGTCGGCGGGGGAGAGTGTCGCCAAAGGTATGTTCTGCGACAAATCCCATACCTCGCCGGAATGGAGGGGCGCGGCCGGGAGAGACGAAGGCCACACCATCCGGGGGCATCGCGTCACATATTTTGACGTAGTCTGACATATCTTTATATACTCTGGCGATATAAAGAAATGTGCAGCGAGCGGGAAGCTCGCAGGGCGTGACCACAATGAAGAAGGTAGGAAAAATCACCAAGGCTCACCGGGCTCTCCGGATCGAGCTGGAAGCCCGACCGGGGGCATACCTCGTGATCGGGGTGGCGGACGCAGAGAAACTGGTCGGGTGCGGGGCGACGGTCCCTCTCTACTCCATCATCCGGGGCGACGACGTGGATATCGTCGAGGAGGCCGGGACGGCATACTGGACCCGCAGCGGGAAGGGGGTCGCCATCAACATAACGACCGGGGTGCCGGTCCTCCCGGTCCTCTTCGCCTCGCGAGCACAGGTGGGGGCAGTCTTCAGTGACCTCCGGAGCGCCGCCGTGATCAGTGCCCCTGAGGACCTCGGAACCCCTCACCGCAAGGAGAGCAGGGCCATCGACCAGGGTCTGAAGAGGGGGTTCGGCGACGACTACGGCCGACCCCTACGGCCGAGGAGGTCCTCCCCTTCCTCCTCAGGGGTGATCGTATGCTGAAGGCCTCGATGCTCACCGGCGCCCTCTCCCGGGCGCTTCAGCACCCGGACAAGGTGCAGACTCAACCGGCAAATATACCTAGGCCGGTCCACAGAGACACGGTAATGGCACTCGAAAAACAGTTTGAATATCTTCTGGGAACCCCCTTCCCGATCGGAGAGAAGATGGTGGCCCGAGGGGTCTGGACGATCGTGGAGGAAGAGGCATGACCCCCCTCAGCATCGCCGAGAGATCCCGCCGCTGTGCGGAAATCGCCGAGGTCCTGAAGGGGAAGGTCATCAAGGACATCGAGGTCTTCATGGACGACGACGGGTCGATCGACATAGGCGAGATTGTTTTGACGGGCGGGAAGGGAAACACGCTGGTGGTGCTCGACCGCGACGAGGAGGCCCAGTTCTACACTCGGATCTACCGGTCTGGGAAGGGCCATGTCCCGGAGACCTGGAAGAGCTGGGAGGAGGACCGGCCATGAGGCAGATATCGAGGGATGTTCTGGAGGCCATCAAGAAGACGCACCCGATCGAGGCCGCGGTCTGGTCGATGTGGATCGAAAGGGGCGAGGCGCGGATCGTCGAATAATCGAGGCCTGCGGGGGGCCTCATTCCCTGGAAAGCGGTGGCCGGCACGCATCGCCGACCCCGCCCGGAGGAACACATGAGCGGGGACCTGGAAGACGAACTACTCACAACGAAGGAGGTTGGTAATCTCCTGAAATTCAGCGACGCGCAGATCCGCAAGTTCATCACCGAGGGGAAGATCCAGGCGGTGAAGTGTGGACGACACTGGAGGGTCCGGCGGACAGAAGTGGACAAGATCCTGGATCAGGGGTTCTGAAAATGGAAGGAATGCCGGCGGGCGTGACCAAACGCATACCGGCACCCCGGTATATGGTGCACCTAGTGACATTTCAAACCTGCGTTATGCGCGCCGTACACCGCCACATCTCGCCGCTGGGGACTCCGACTGATTGAGATGTAACATATTGTAGCATATAATGTCATATATTTGCATATCTGCGCTCTGTATGACAAACGAACACAGGAAAGGCTTTATTTATTATAGGGCCATATAACAAAACAGATGGAGGAGTAAGCTGTGCTTGCCTACCAAGAAAATCCGAAGGACTACGTGATCACAACGATCAGCCTCCCGCGGGATCTCCACACCGAATGCAAGCGGAGGAAGATCAATGTGTCAAAAACCGTGCGTCAGCTCCTCGCCGAAGAACTGAAGCACAATTGATCGAGAAGGGGATACCAGCCCCCTCAAGATCGGAAAAGAACCGACCTACCACGCCGGCGCAAACACGGGTTATATGTCTACCCATACTCATATGGGGGATCTCCCCGTATTAAATTTGCGTCTAATATCTCCACCGGAGTATATTAATAGCGATAATTTTGGCGGTCGGTTCTGAGCTCGTCGAACACGATAGACATCAGAACTATGACCACATACCTCAATGAACGAAGCGCCCAGAGCATGGGCGCCGAAGAGAATTCTGAACACCCGCCCCTGCCTTCATCATCTCCAGGACTCCCGTCCCTCCTGGACACCCCTCTACC
>JAQVHG010000164.1 GCA_028696365.1 Methanofollis sp. | reverse complement strand
TCCTCGACTTCTCGTGTCGCGGGGGGTTCGGGGGGCGGCAAGCCCCCCGACAGAGAGATTTATCAAGAGGATTTCTACAGAGCTCATGGATCAGGAGTTCCAAGAGATCTGAAGAAAAAAAGTCTGAGGAGAAGAGCCCTTCGGCTGGTCACTCCTTCTTCTCGTAGGTCTTTCGTGCCTTCTCGGCCACTTCGGTGACGGCACGCTCCAGCGCCGCCCCGGCGTCCCGCGCCTTCTTTTCCAGGTGGCCGCGTCCCTCCTCGGTGAGGAAGAGGTGGCGGCCAAGTGCAGTCACGTCGCCGACCGCTCTACGGACCGACTTCGAGGCCTCGTCGACGAGTTCGTCCACCGAAGGCCCTGAGGGGGTTTCCGGCGTTGGTTCTGTGTCCTCAACCCACCGGCCCTTCTCAAAGTGTCCTCCATTCTGAGTCATTGAAGTGAGCTTTTTTCCGCGCATGAGGGATAATACTCTTGCCGATCCCCCACACTCTGGCAGAGGGAGATCCTCCATGCCCGGAAAAAATATCAGGCAGACGGCCTCTGCAGACGCTTCGCAGATGCATAGACCCCGGTTGCGACACGCGCGGAAAATGCGGTGCCGATCAGGGGGAGGAAGAGAGGGGGAAGGGTGCTGATCATCTCCGCCTGGACCTCCATCCAGGTACTGATCACGATGACGACCACTATCAAGACCGCGGTGGTGAGATAAATTGCCAGGAGTATAAGGAGCCATGGGTGACTGGTCCTCATTGAGGGCCTGAAGAGCGGATGGGTGAGAAAGATAGGCGCAGGCACCGGCAAGGACGCCGGGCATCCATCCACGAACCCCATAGCACCCCTTCAAGCCAGAGCCACAGGAGCACGGAGAGGAATATCAGTGCCGCATACCCCCCGCCACCCCCCTCATGGTCGAACATATCCCAAAACTCTCTAAGGGTGAAGATCTCCTCGAACTGAAGCGCTTCCTTCCAGAAATTCTAAACGCTCTCCTCGACCGGGGAGCTTGGCCGCCCCTCGGACCCCCCGCCGATGAAGATTAGCGGTGGATGGCGTCCCGTCTACATGATCTTAACTCTACCTTCCCGTCCCCATCGCCATCCCGGAGGTGTCCGGGCGGCACTCGCCCCCGGCCAAAAGGGTAAGAAGGCGGGAGACACACGTCAGGGCCATGGGAACCTCCCAGAGGCAGAACCCCCATGCACCCCACCAGGTCGGATCGATTATTGAAAAAAAAAATGCATAAAACCGAATTATGATCTAAGAATCATACATAAACTATAATAATCATCGCCTGTACATGCCTTATCATACGGCACGTCGCCGGTTGTAGCACCCCCCGATCCCAACTCTCATACCCATATCTTCAGCGTTCACGCCCGGCCGTACCATCTGGTGATATGCATATGGGCAAAGACCCCCTCAAACTGGCAATCCTCTCGGCCTGGGCCGCGGCCGGCGGGCTTTTTGTGGTAGGTGGCGCAGGATATGCACTCACCGGCGACATCTCTGGCTATCTTGACCACATGCACGCCCTCTCGGTGGTCATCCTCCTCCTCGCAGGTTTCACCCTCCTGGTCTACACCCTCTTCAGGCTCAAGGCCTGGCTGGACCGCCGCCACCGCGAGAGAATCGGGATGAACCAGGAGTTCGCCGAATTGAAGCGCTCGATGGAGGAGATCAGGGAGAGGGTCGAGAGGGTCGAGGGGAGCCTGGAGGAGAGAGGAGGATAAAAGGGGCCCAGGATCTAGAGGACACTCCTTGACTCCCAGTGCAAGCATGAAACAACCACCTTCCTCTGCCCTCATGCCTGGTCCCTTCAAAGATCATCTCAAACTTTCTTTTGCTCATTTCCACCAGATCCTAAGAATAAAGGGCTTTGTAGAAATTCTCTTGATGGATCTCTCTGGTGGGGGGCTTGGCCGCCCCCAGCGTGGTTGAGTTGGAAGGCATAAATGCATGGATCGGCAACGAAGAGAGGGAGGCTCTCTCCACCACATTCAGTGCTCTCTTCTGAGAAGAGGGAGGACTGGAGAGTTTCGGAATGACTTCACACTTCATTCAGACTCCCTCACTGGATATTCGCAAGCCGCCCCTTCACCTCTTCAAGACTACAGTGTTTCAACTCCATCAGGGCCGAGAGGGCGGCGTCTGAGAAGATCAGGGCGGCAGTCTCATACAGCGTTCCGAACGGAGCAAACGCAGGAGAGACCGATCGGTATTCCCCAGTGAGCTGGCGGACCTCATACTGCCCTGACGAGGTCGTGATCGGGGGGGCCGAGGCGCCCAGGTCCACAACACAGTCGGCCATGCGCCCGAGTTTTGAATCAGGGGTGGCCGTGATGAGACAGATCCGGCCATTGAGTTCCTTCACAGTCTCACTGAAATCGACGACCGAGGTCGTCTCGCCTGACCCCGAGAAGGCGACGAGGGTGTCACCTTCCCGCAAGGCCGGGGTGATCGTCTCCCCGACCACATAGGCCTCCATCCCGAGATGACAGAGCCGCATCGCAAATGCCCTCGCCACCAACCCCGACCGGCCCGCCCCGACCACGTAGACCCGGCGTGCCGCAAGAAGGTGGTCGACAAAGCCCGCCGCCTGCTCCTGGTCCAAGCTACGGGCTGTCTCCGCCACTTTCTCAGACATCAGGAGCATCAAGTCGATGATGCTGTAGCACTCCTCTGCCATGGATGGATCTTGGGGCAGACCAGTAATCTTCCTGTCGATCTTACCTAGGCGAGTTCAGGCCGCCACCTCTGCCTCTTTCTTCTTTTTCTTCTGATAATCCTCGATCGCCTCGTGCAAGGCGTCTGCCGCAAGGTTGGAACAGTGCATCTTCACCGGCGGAAGCCCTTCCAGTTCGTTGGCCACGTCCTGGCGGGTGATCGTCAGTGCCTCGTCAAGGTGCTTGCCCATCGCCAGTTCGGTGACCATACTTGCCGTCGCGATCGCAGACCCGCACCCGAAGGTCTTGAACTTGATGTCGGTGATCACGTCGTCCTCGACCTTGATGGTGACCTGCATCAGGTCGCCGCAGACCGGGTTGCCCACCAGCCCGACGCCGTCGGCGTCCTCGACCTCGCCCACGTTCCTCGGGTTCATGAAGTGGTCCATGACCCTCTTTGAATAGCCAATCTGTGGCCTGTCTTCCATTCTCCTCACCTCAGAAATTATAGAAATTATAACGGGGAGATCCCCCGCAGACGCCCCACCGTCTCGCGCATCGCATCGGCGACATAGCGTACGTCGGCGACGGTGTTCGACCGCCCGAGGGTCATCACCACCGACCCGTGCGCCTGCTCGTGGGTCAGCCCGATCGCAAGCAGGACATGCGACGGCTCCAGTGTCCTGGAGGTGCAGGCCGACCCGGTTGCCACCTGGATATCGAAGAAGGTGTCAAGGTTCAGGAGAATGCTCTCCCCCTCGATCCTGCTGAACCTGAAACTCGCGTGGTGCGGGAGACGCTCGGTCGGGTGCCCGGTGAGCCCCGCCTCCTCGATCTCCAGGACCTCCCTGATCAGGCGGTCGCGGATCGCCTGCTCACGCTCCATCTCGTCGGCCATCTCTCTGGCAGCAAGCCGCGCCGCCTCGCCCATCCCAGCGATGGCAAAGACGTTCTCGGTCCCTGAACGCAACCCCCGCTCCTGCCCGCCGCCAGGCATCACCGACTGCACCTTCACCCCTGGCCTGATGTAGAGCGCCGCCGCACCCCGAGGCCCACCCAGGTCGTTTCCAGAGAGGGTCAGGAGATCGATCCCGTCCTCCTGCTGGAGATCGATCGGGATCCGGCCGGCCGCGGCGGTGGCGTTCACATGGAGGTACGCTCCCGCCTCATGCACCACCCTGCCCACCTCACGTATCGGTTCGACCGTCCCGATCTCGTCGTTCGCATAATTCACCGAGACAAGAATGGTCTCTGGCGTGAGCCCGGCCTCGAGGGCGGTCAGGTCGACGATGCCGTAGCGGTCGACCGGGATGAACTCCAGTTCGAACCCCTGTTTCTGGAGATCTTTGGCCGGGTTCATCACCGAGATGTGCTCGATCGCACTGACAAGAATTTTTTTGCCCTTCCTCCGGTTCCGCAGCGCTGTTCCCCTGATCGCCAGGTTGTTCGACTCGGTCGCACTCCCGGTGAAGACGATACTCCGCGGGTCGCCGGTATTGACTAGGGCTGCGACCTCTCCCCGCGCCGCCTCCACCGCACGCCGCGTCGAGAGCCCGCGGTCGTACAGGGACGAAGGGTTGCCGAACTCCTCTTCCAGGTACCGCCTGGCAAAGGCGAGGACACGCGGGTCCACCGGCATTGCCGATGCATGATCGAGATAGACCATTTGCGCTCCACCCCTCAGAAGGTCAGGACCGCATCGGCCTCAAGGGCGAGGTCATTGAGTGTCGCCCCGCCGGCGATCACCCCCTCAGGGATGAACTCGCCCCGCGGGATCCCAAGCAACTGCGTGCTCTGCTCACAGATGTAGACCTTCACGCCGGCATCGAGCGCCTGCCGCATCGCTTCGGCCAGAGGCGGGAAGGCTCCAACCCTCACCTTCTCGGCCTCGCCCTGCTTGACGACCAGCACCCCCTTGATCATAAAGAAGATCGCCGCCTCGATCCCCATGCTCACCGCCGTCGCCCCGAGGATGAACGGGGCGTACAACCGTTCAGGCGTATCAGGCCCGCTCGTCTGGATATACACGATCTTTGCCACTCGATCACCTCACGCCGTCCTCCTGATATAGAAGGTCAGGATCCCCCCGGCCTTCCCAAACCCGACGAGCTCGTGCCCGGTCCGCTTTGCCCAGCGGATGATGTCCTCCTCTGCCGCCGGGTCGTCGGCCTCGACCTTCAGCACCTCACCGACGGCGACCTTCTCGATCTCCTCTTTCGTCCGTGCGATCGGTTCCGGGCAGAAGAGGCCGACGCAGTCCAGTTCCCGTGCCGGGCTCTCCTCCTCAGTCATCACACCGACCTCTACAGAATTGTCCCACAATCATCTCAGTCCTGTCCCCCCATTTCGGGGGCATAGGTGACCGCGGGGGATAAACTTACCCTCCAAAGGGGAATCTGGGAGGGCGGCGGTGGGATGATCTGATGGGCCACGCCAGGGACGAAGAGTGGAGCAGGAAGACAGCATGGACGAACATGACGAGGGTGTTGCCGTCCTTGACCAATCGTATGGCGGGGGGACCGGAGGGCGGCCAAGCCCCACGGCAGAGATCACCATCAAGAGGATTTCTACAGAGCTGTGGATCTTTGATTTGGATCTTTGATTTTCGCTGTC
>JAQVHG010000163.1 GCA_028696365.1 Methanofollis sp. | reverse complement strand
TACACTCCCGTCTCGCCCCCGTACATGATGAACCGGGCGGCGTACGAGGGGGTCACCGACCTTGCCGACTTCGAGAACGTGATGTACAAGATCGACGGGGAGGACGAGTTCCTGATCGCCACGAGCGAGCACCCGATGGCGGCGATGTACATGGACGAGATCTTTGAGGAGAAGGATCTTCCCCTGAAGTACGCCGGGATCAGCCCGTGTTTCAGGCGAGAAATCGGCGCTCACGGGCTCGACACCAAGGGGCTCTTCCGCGTCCACCAGTTCACGAAGGTCGAGCAGTTCATCTACTGCAAGCCTGAGGACTCGTGGAAATTCCACGAGGAACTCTTGGCCAATGCCGAGGCGTACTTCCAGGCCCTGGGCCTCCCGTATCATGTGGTCAACATCTGCACCGGCGACATCGGCACGGTGGCGGCGAAGAAGTACGACATCGAGGTCTGGATGCCTCGCGAGGAGCAGTACCGCGAGGTGGTCTCGTGCTCGAACTGCACCGCATACCAGGCGGTGGGACTGAACATAAGGGTGCGGGATGCCTCAGACTTCACCTCCAAGCAGCCGGTCCACACTCTCAACAGCACGGCGGTGGCGACCTCCAGGACGATCAGGGCGATCCTCGAGAACTACCAGCAGGAGGACGGCTCGGTCGTGGTGCCTGAGGTGCTCAGAAAGTATATGGGTGGCATCGAGACGCTGTAAAATCAAATATTTGGCTGTGTAAAATCACTTTGGATAACTATATGGGAGGGCTGGCCCGCCTCCTGGTCCTCCCGCGCGAAGAGAGGTGGTGGGCGGCAATACTCATTTTATTAAGCTCTGTGGGACCCCTCATCATACGCGCTGGGGGTTCGGCCTCTCCCTGCCCTACTTGTGTAGCGGGGGGGGCTTGGCCGCCCCCGAACCCCCCGCAACACGATAGGTCGGAGGACAGTAGCACTCTCTTTATGGTCATCTATTCTGCCTTCTCGATCTTATCGTGGTCCCGGGGGTCTGGGGGCAGCGCCCCCGACGCGAAGATAGAGGGAAGGCGCGATGATCAAGCGTGCGGCTCTCATCCGAGAATCTCCAAGGCCATCTCACGCCGTGAGGCTCCGGAGGGTACGGCTCCCCCGGCGTGAACATGATGGAAGGCGATGAAAAGAGGATGACCCCTACGAGACCAAACTCCCCTCTCTTTTTCTGACCCCTTCCCCTGGCGACCCAAACGATTTTCACCCCCGCTCTCCATCATGCCGTCGAGGGGGTGAGGGATGGGCCGCCGCAATGAGGGAGAGACGAAATCTGGCCGGAGCCGCCTGACCGACGTGCTCCCCACCGACCGGTTGAATGCCTTTGCCGACGGGGTCTTTGCGATCGTCATCACGCTCCTCGTTCTCGAACTCCCCGTGCCCGCAGCCGAAGAAGCCCTGGTCCCGGCGCTCCTGGACGCATGGCCCAACTTTCTCGCCTATATCATCAGTTTCGTATTCATCGGAGGGTTCTGGATGACGCATGCGTCCATCACCCGCCTGACTGGAGAAGAGGATGAGGTCACGTTCCGCCTCACCCTGATGATGCTCTTCTTTGTCTCCCTCATCCCGTTCACCACGAGCCTGATGGCCGGCCATCTCACCGGGGTGGGTTCGCACCTCGCCGTCCTCATCTATGGCCTGGACCTCCTCGTCGCCTCGGTCCTGCTGAGCGGGATCATGCGATACCTCGCGTGGCGCCCGGAACTGCTCGTCGACGGGCTTGCCGAGGAGGATTTCCGCCTCATGGCAAGACGGCGACGGTCAGGCATCGTCTTCAACGGCATTGGGGCGCTGCTCGCTCTCTTCCTGCCGCCGGCGGCGATTGTGGTGTACATCTCGGTGGCGTTCTTCTTCTTTGTCCAGCCGTTTTTCTATAAACGGATCCTCAGAGGTTTTAAGAAGGAGTAAGCGGGGGACTTGTCTTCTCTCGCCTTCAGCGGTTGGGGAGAGGGGTGTTGGAAGAGGGGGCGACACTATACTTTCACTTGGATCCATCACTTCGTCAGCGACCCCCCGATAAGTCCGCCCACATACCCAAAGAGGCCGAAGAGCGGGAAGAGAGCGACGACGATGAAGAGCGTGGAGCCGAGGAACCCAAGATAACTGATGTCGCTTGGTGCAGTCTCAATGCCGTACACGAAGATGGCGGCCGCAAGCACCACGGCGTTCAGGAGGCCGAGATAAACGCCTGCCTTCCCCCCGTTCTTTGCGCCGCCCCGCGCGATCATGCCGGCCGCGATCCCTCCGATGAAGGCGCCACCAATGGTGACGAGGTAATTGACGATGAGGGCCACCACCAGTCCCACGATCACGCCGATCCAGAACTGCTGTGAATCTGATCCGTTCATGGAATTCGTCCTCCTGGCCATGGGCACCCGGGAGGGCCCGGTAGGGCAACCGCGTTCCCGGGTGCGTGGCGGGCAGGAATATTCCTATCTCTATATAATTATAGGGGGGTCTGTTGCAGAGGAGGTGGTGCCGGAGGGGATGCCCGGGTTCCGGGAAAAGTATAATATCGATCTCTGGCTACTGCCTGCGGGTCGCGGACCGGTGAGGGTCCGGTGGAGTGCGAGGTGTATGTTACGACGAAGGGGTGGAGCGGCCCTGCGGGGCAGGGAGGAAGGTGCACACCGGTACAGGATGCGAGAGAAGATCATCGCCTTCGGGGACGACTACTGGATCGAGGACGAGGCTGGAGAGAAGGTCTTCAAGGTGGACGGCAAGATGCTGCGTCTCCGCAATACGCTGGTCATCCAGGACGGCGAGGGGCGGGACCTCTACAAGATCCAGGAGCGGATGCTCCGCATCAAAGACACGATGGAGATCGAGCGGGGCGACGGCGGCACGGCGGCCACGATCAAGAAGGCGCTGGTCGCTCCGCTCAGGGACCGGTGGACGGTGACTGTCCCCGGCGGCGAGGACTGGAGTGTGCAGGGAAATATTCTGGACCATGAGTACAGGATCGATGCCGGGCGGGCACGGGTCGCTGAGGTTTCGAAGAAGTGGTTTCGGATCAGGGACACCTATGGCGTGGAGGTCGTACCCGGCCATGACGCCGCCCTCGTCCTGGCGGTCACGGCGGCGGTTGACCAGATGGCGCACGACTGATCTCACTGCCAGTAGTGCCAGAGGGCGACGAGGACGACGGCGAGGGTGATGAAGAGTATGGAGATCATCCACTGTCCGGTGATCATGCCGTACAGGGCGAGGAGTGCGACGAGGACGGCGATGGGGATGATGAGTTTGTTCAGCATGGGTCTGGTGCTCCGTTGGGGGGGGAGGTAAAGGGTTTTGATCAGGGGGAGATCTTGGTATCGGTGTGGATATATCTATTGGAATACATCTGTGGTGGGCCGGTCCTCAGAGATCTCAGATATTCGAGGGCCGGTCTTGCACGGCGATTTGATTAATAATATGATAGTTTTAGAATGATTTATATTCGAGCAAATAAATCAGTCACTGGGACCATTTGCTCATGCGAAAGTTGCTCAACACATTATATGTCACCACTCCAGAATCATATCTTCTTAAAGATGGCGAAAATGTCATCATTAAGGTCAATGGCGAAGAGAAGTTCCGTATTCCTATCCACAATCTCGAAGGGATCGTGTGTTTCGGGTACATGGGTGCCAGCCCTCAGTTGATGCGGCTGTGTACCGACAATAATGTCGGCCTCTCTTTTTTGACTCCGTCAGGAAGGTTTCTGGCACGGGTGCAGGGGCGGGTGCGAGGGAATGTTCTCCTGCGACGGACACAGTATCGTACGGCAGATGACCCTGAGGCCTCTCTGAATATTGCCAGGGGTTTTATCGTCGGGAAGGTGGTGAACTGTCGAACGGTCCTTGGGAGGAGTATCCGCGATCACGGGGATGTGGTGAGGTGTGACCGGATCAGGTCGGCGGATGCGATGCTGATCGAGAACCTGCTGGGGGTTGACGACTGTGCCAGCGCAGACACCCTCCGGGGTATCGAGGGGAACTGCGCGAAGTTCTATTTCGATGTCCTCGACGAACTGATCCTCAAGCAGAAGGATGATTTTTTCATCTCTGAACGGAACCGGCGCCCTCCTCTCGACAATATGAACGCCCTGCTGTCGTTTCTGTACACCTTGCTTGCCCATGATGTCGAGTCTGCCCTGGAGACGGTGGGGCTCGATCCCTATGTGGGGTTCTTCCATACTGACCGGCCTGGAAGACCGAGTCTGGCATTGGATCTGATGGAAGAACTCCGGCCGTTCCTGGGGGACCGTCTTGCCCTGAGTCTGGTGAATTTGAAGCAGGTGACCGGGAACGACTTTCTCAAGAAGGAGAATGGGGCGGTGATCATGACGGAGAATGGAAAGAAAAAGGTTCTCGCGGCTTGGCAGAAGAGGAAAGTGGACTCAATCACTCATCCATACTTGAATGAGAAGGTACAGGTGGGGCTGGTCCCGTATGTACAGGCAATGCTTCTTGCCCGCTTCTTGCGCGGAGATATCGATGGGTATCCACCTTTCTTCATGAATTGAGGTGTTTTTGTATGATGGTATTGGTCACGTATGATGTGAGTACAGAATCTAAAGAGGGGAAGAAGAGATTGCGAAGGGTGGCAAAGGAGTGTGTGAACTATGGGCAGAGGGTTCAAAACTCTGTCTTCGAGTGTCTTGTGGACCCTGCTCAGTTTGCACAACTGAAACATTCTTTATGTAATATCATCGACGAGGAGAAGGATAGTCTGAGGTTTTATTACCTGGGAAAGAACTGGAAGCGTCGGGTTGAGCACTTCGGTGCAAAGGAGGGGTACGATCCAGAAGGGTTATTAATCACCTGATCGCTGCGAACCTAAAGCGACCATCTTTTTCCCGGGGGCTTCGCAGAGAAAATAAAGAACTGAAATATATTGTTTGTGGTGTTGAGGAGGCCACATTATTTTTGAGTCGCATCTTATTTTTGAGGAGCCGGTTTGCGCAATGGTTTGGGAGATATATATTTGAGGCGAAGAATAATACTGTCCTGCATTATTTTGACGAAAACAATATCTGATATCAGGTTGAGAGAGTTGTGATTGGCTTAGATCTCTGTCTCATCTTTGGATAAATGATGAAGGAGGGGTTTGGGTAATCTGCAGTCGCACCCTTCACGGGTGCGTGGATTGAAATGCGGAGGGAGCCGCCGACACCGCCCTCCATCGTCGTCGCACCCTTCACGGGTGCGTGGATTGAAATGTCAAGGCTCGAGAGCCAGTTGGCAAGACTCGTCGCGTCGCACCCTTCACGGGTGCGTGGA
>JAQVHG010000162.1 GCA_028696365.1 Methanofollis sp. | reverse complement strand
GACCAGATCCTCCCGGCGCGGGGCACCCTTACCGCTCTCACCTGAGGGGATGAACATGGCAAGGGGGTGGAACATATAGAGGTAGAAACTGGCCACGATCCAGAAGAGGAGAGCACCGTCGACGAAGAGAAAGAGCGCTACGGTGGTGACGACGGCGAGAAGAAGGACAGAAGTTTCAACCCGAGTCCATCCCGGGGTCTTCTGCATCTCCTGGTGGTAGTCTTCCGCGCTCATGACTGCGTCCCGCACCTCGTCCCTGAGGGCCGCGGCCTCGCCGGCGTACACACCTCCCATACAAGATTAACTCCTTTATGAGGATTAAGCGTTTTCATCCATTTTGCTCACCTTTTGGTGAAGACGAGGGAGGCGGAGTTGATGCAGTACCGTAGACCGATCGGCGGCGGTCCGTCATCGAAGACATGGCCGAGATGGGCGTCGCACCGTGAGCAGAGTACCTCTTTCCTCTCTATGCCATAACGCCGGTCGCTCTGTGTCGTGATATTCAGGTCAGAGACCGGCGCTCCGAAACTCGGCCACCCAGTGCCTGAATCGAACTTCGCCTCAGAGAGGAAGAGGTCGGTGCCGCAGCAGACGCAGCGGTAGACTCCCGTCGCCTTCCACGCATGGTATTTTCCGGTGAAGGGCGGTTCGGTACCCCCTTCTCTGGCGACCCTGAAGGCCTCAGGAGCGAGTCGCCGCCGCCACTCTTCCTTGGTGAGCCGGCACCGCGCCACTGACCTGACCGTTCCCGAGGCGGAGTCATAGATCCTGATCTCGTCCATCGCCCTCCTCCGGGCGGGGGAGGAAGATAAGGGTGTCGGTATTTATGCTGTCCTCTTGATCTCCCTGAGGGTGAGGGTGAAGGTGAGGTCCTTGCCGGCAAGGGGGTGGTTGGCGTCCACGACCACCCAGCGTTCACTCACCTCCTTGACCGTGACCAGCGAACTCTTCCCGTTCTTGAGGCTGACTCTCGCGATCCCTCCTGGGACCGGTTCTTCGGGGAGGTTGAGTTTCTTGCGCCTGATCCTGAAGACCAGTCTCCTCTTGTAGGGGCCGTAGGCTTTTTTTGCCGGGAGGAAGATGGTCTTGGTCTCGCCGGGGGCCATCCCGACCAGCGCCCCCTCGAAGGCCGGGTTGATCCTTCCTTCGCCGATGGTCACCTCTTGCGGTGCCGCTGAGTGGTCGAAGACGGTGCCGTCCTCAAGGGTGCCGGTGTATTCGACGAGGACGAGATCGCCCTTAACTGCCCTCTCCATGCCTTTCAGGTGCGGCGGGCCGGGGCATAAAGGTGCGGTGCGGGCTGGGTGGCAAGGCCGTCTTCCTGATCCTTCCCACCACACAACAGGTCCGGGACCGGATGGAGCCGGACCAATGATATAGGTGCCTCACAGATCCACCTGATATCAGTTTCCCCACCAATCGTCATCCAGGGATCATGGAAACGAGGGGTAACGAGTTCGAGAACACAGGCAGTCGAAGATTCTCTCCCTGATAAAATTTGAAAATGTGGCCTTGTGGAAACTCTCACCCATTATAGGTGGGGGGGCATGATTCTCCCGCCTTCCCCTATCATACGCGCCTGGGGCTCTTCGAAACACTTCGCGTTTCTCAGGCTTGTTGCCACCGAACCCCCAGGATGAAGAAAGGGCGGGGAAGGCAGGATGGACGGGGATGATGAGGGGGTTGAAGATCTCGCCCAATCATGTCGCGGGGTGTGAGCGAAGGGAACATGAGAAGAGCAGAAGTTCTTCGAAGAGCCCCTGGCACGATGGGTGAGGAGGCAAGCGGGGTGTGCTCACGTCGGAAACAGACACGAGTTTCTACGGAGCCATAATTTTATTTATCCTGGAGATGACTGAAACCCCAGTCTCTCCGGTCCCAGGACGTGGCCCGGCCGGTGGAGAGGTGATGGACATGCATACAAAAATTCTTCTTGCCCTGACGCTGTGCCTCCTCTGCTCCGTGCCTGCGGCGTCGGCAGTGCTCCTTGAAGTCACAGAGAAAGGGACCATCACGGCGCTTGACGCCGGGAACGCTACGATGACCATCCTGCCTGATGCCAGATATGCCTGCAACTCCTCGGCAACCCCGCCGTGCGGGTGGGTGGCGATGCACGAGAGTGCTGAGGTCGATGGCACCGTCCCTGACCCCGTGGTCTTCTCGGTCTTCGAAGTCGGCGACACCGTCGAGGCCACCTCGCTTGGCGGCGAGGGCGGCCGTTGGATCGCCGTCGGGAAACTGGTGGCTTCTGAGAACATCTGGTATGCGACCGATATCGTCGGCGACCTGGCCACCCTGCCTGCGCCACTGGTCGGGAACTACACGCTCACCTACAAGGCGGACCCGGACTGCGCCAACTGCACGGGTTCGGTCTGCCCGGCCCCCGCGGTGAATGTCATCGTAATGAGCGAGGGGATGACAGTCTTTGAAGATCGCATCGGGCCTGGTGAAGACCTGATGTACAATGGGAGAAACGACAACTCAAGCGTCTCGGTCACATTTATTCGGGGAGAAGCCTCGTCTTCGGCCTGTACCGACCTCCCGGCGGTGAGCGGTCCACAACCGGTCTCGGTCTTCCTGGTCCATGTGAACCCGCCGATCGGGTTTGAGCCTGAGAGGGCCGCGGTCCCGACGGATGTTTCCGCTACGGTCGTCACCACCACGACCGTCCCGACTTCGTCTGGCGGCCTGCTTGTGCCGCTGGTTGCGGGTCTTCTCGGGTGCGCCGCTGCGGCCAGGCGGCGTTAATCTTTTTTTGGCTTTGTAGAATAGGGAATGAACCCTTGGATCGAACACGCGCGATGAATATTGTTCAGAGCAACGCTTCAGAGGGCATTGGAAGGACGTCGCTTAAGGGAAACCGGAGCCTCTGAACGACGTGCCTTCTCATCCCTCCGAACCTCCCGCCAGGGATCACAGCCTGACCAGGTGCGCCTCTTTTGTCCCGGTCTCCAGGACGGCGAGGGTGGGCGTCCCGGTGAGATATCCACAGGTCTCGCCAGGGTTGATCATCAGTGTTCTCCCATGCCTCCCGATGAGCGGGTGGTGGGTGTGGCCTGAGACAAGGACGTCGAGGTCGCCGCGCTTCATGAGGGAGGCGAGCAGGCCGGCGTCATGGCCGTGGACGAGCCCGATGGAGAGCCCTCCGGCGCTGGTCGTGGCATACTCGCCACGCAGGTCGACCCTCTCCCCGTTCTGTGCAGTCCTTCTGAGCGCCTCACGGTCGCCGTCATTGTTCCCGAAGACCCCGATCACCGGCGCCTCCAGGCGCTCAAGCACCCTCAGGGTGAAGGGGGCGACATAGTCGCCTGCATGGAGGACCAGCCCGACCTCTTCCCTGTTCAGCACCTCGACCGCCCGCTCTGTCAGAGGAAGACAGTCATGGGTGTCTGCCATGATCCCGATGCGCATAGATCCCGATAGGGGTCGACTGCCATAGGGTTTGTGGCATGCGTCCCGCCCTCTCCTGGCGGATCAGATCGCCTTAACTTGCGCAGGATTCAGTTAACCTGGGGCTGTGGAGGTTCCCATTTCAGAAGGGCTATATATTGTCATGAGTCGATCATATTTTATGGACAAAAGGATCCTGACCACTTTTATTGCAGCGATCGTCGTTCTGGCGGTTGCTCTCTGTGGATGCACCGGTACGGCCACTGATGCTCCAACAGACGAGAAGACCACGTACATCGTGGGCATCGATGGCGACTACAAACCGTACTCCTGGATGGACCTCGATGGGAAGGCCACCGGGTTTGACGTCGAGTCGATCCAGTGGATCGCCGACGAAATGGGCTTTGAAGTCGAGATCAAGCCCATGGCCTGGGACGGGATCATCCCCGCACTCCAGCAGGGCAAGATCGACATGGTCTACTCTGGCATGACCATCTCCCCAGAACGCCTTGAGAAGGTGAACTTCTCCAAGCCTTACTGGATCACCAACCAGGCTGTCGCCGTCCGCGAGGGCTCTGACTTTACCATCGATGACGTCGAGGAAGGCAAGGTTGTGCTCGGCGTCCAGCGCGGCTGCACCGCCCACACCTGGATCGACCAGCACCTGGTCGAGACTGGGAAAATCTCTGAAGACGACCGCAAACTCTACAAGAATGTCCAGCTCGCCCTGAACGACCTCCTGAACAAGCGGGTTGACGCCGTGATGTACGACGTTCCGGTCATCAAGGAATCCATCCAGGGCAAGCCCCTCGTGATGCTCGGCGAGATCCAGACCGATGAGGAGTACGGCGTGGCCGTCCGCAAGGACGACAACGAGCTGCGTGCCATCATCAACGAAGGCCTGGACAAATTGATGAACTCCCCGAAGTGGGAAGAACTGAAGCAGGAATACAAGATGGAGTAGGCGCGGTCTTACGCGTCTTTATCTCCTCTACATTTTTCAATGATGGGGCTCAACCCATATCACGCGTGAATAGAGCCCCCATGTTCAGGACAGGACAGGGTCCCCTGCAGTGTGGTGAGTTCAGGTGACCGGTGTCCTCGAGGTGATTTCTCAGTCGCTCCCCTATCTTGCAGAAGGCGTAGTGATCACGCTCGTCCTTGTCCTTGCCGCCCTCGGCCTTGGGCTCCTGATGGGGTTGCCGATGGCCGTCGCCCATGTCTATGGGTCAAGAGCGGTCAAAGGGGTCATATCGGTCTATGTCTGGTTCTTCAGGGCCCTCCCAAACCTGGTGCTCCTGTTCCTCTTCTTCTTCGGGGTTTTCCCGCTGCTGGGTCTCGGCGATGTCTCGCCCTTTGTCGTGGCCATCATCGTGCTCGGACTGAGGTCAGGGGCCTACCAGTCGCAGATCTTCCGGGGCGCGATCCAGTCGCTTGGGGAGGGCCAGATGACCGCCGCAAGGTCACTCGGGATGACGCGGATGCAGGCGATCAAGAGCATCATCCTCCCGCAGGCGACGAGGATCGCCCTGCCAGGATGGACGAACGAGTACCCGATCCTCCTCACCGACTCGGCGGTCTGCTATGCGATCGGGGTGATGGAGATTCTGTTCAGAGCCGACCAGATCGTCTCGGTGACCTTTGAACCGATGACCGTCTATGTCGGAGCGGCGGTGGTGTACATCCTCCTCAACTATGGCGGGATGTGGATCTTTGGTCGGGTCGAAAAGAAGATCAGCATTCCTGGATTTGGGAAAGGAGCATAATCTATGGGTTCAGAGGACTACATCCTCCGTGTTGAGGATATACATAAAAAATATGGCGATCGTGAGGTGCTCCGCGGTGTCTCCTTCGAGGTAAAGAAGGGTGAGACAAAGGTTTTCATCGGTCCTTCC
>JAQVHG010000161.1 GCA_028696365.1 Methanofollis sp. | reverse complement strand
CCTTCCGGTCAGGGAGCACCCCGGCCAGGACGCGGTCGATCCCGACCTGGTCGGCGATGGCCCGGGCCGTGCGCGGGTTGTCGCCGGTGACCATCACGGCCGAGAGCCCCATCTGCCTGAGCGCCTCGACCGCCCTCACCGCCGTCGGTTTGAGGGTGTCGGCGACGGCGACCACCCCGACGACCTCGCCGTCGGCCGCGAGGTACGAGACGGTCTTGCCCTCAGCCTCATAGTGTTCACCCACCTCTGCGGCCCGACCCGCCAGCACGACCCCTTCGTCTGCGAGCAGGGCGCGGTTGCCGAGTGCCACCCGCCGGCCGCCGACCGCGGCGACGATCCCCTTGCCGCGGACCGTCTCGACGCCCGTGCTCTCCGGGAGTGCGAGCCCCTCTTCTTCTGCCCGGTGCACGATGGCGACGGCCACCGGGTGCTGCGAGTTCTGTTCCAGACCGGCGGCGAGGGCGAGCACCCCGGCCTCGTCCTCGCCGATCCCCACCACGTCGGTGACGGCCGGCGTCCCCCTGGTGAGGGTGCCGGTCTTGTCGAAGGCGACGACGTCCACACTCTCGGCCACCTCCAGCGCCTCGCCGCTCTTGATCAGGATCCCGAGTTCGGCCCCGCGCCCGACCCCGACGGTGATCGCCGTCGGCGTGGCAAGCCCGAGAGCGCAGGGGCAGGCGACGACCAGGACGGCGATGAGCGTGGAGAGAGCGAAGATGAGCGGGGCGTCTAGGACAAAATACCAGACCACAAAAGCGGCGGCGGCGATGGCGAGGACCGTCGGGATAAAGTAGGTGACCGCGGTGTCGGCGATTCGCTGGACCGGCGGCCTGGTCCCCTGTGCCTCCTCGACGAGCCTGATGATCTGGGCCAGGACGGTGTCTCTCCCGACCCGCGTCGCCCTCACCTCCAGCACGCCGTCGCCGTTGACCGTCCCGCCGACGACGCTCTCGCCCTGCCCTTTCCCGACCGGGACCGGTTCGCCGGTGACCATCGACTCGTCCACATAACTCTCGCCCTGCCTCACCTCGCCGTCGACCGGCACCTGAGCGCCCGGCAGGACCAGCACGACATCTCCGGGCTTCACCTCGTCGATGGGCCGCTCCACCCGCTTACCGTCGACGAGCACCGTGGCGGTCTTTGGCCTGAGGCGGACGAGGGCGGCGATCGCCTCGCCGGTTCGACCCTTCGCCCTGGCCTCCAGGTAACGGCCCAGGGTGAGGAAGGTGGCGAGCATCACCGCCGTCTCATAGAAGAGGAAGTCGGTGGTGAGCACGACCCCGAAGGTGCCCAGTACCGAGGCGCCGAAGGCGACGCCGATGCCCATCGAGTACATCACGTCCATGTTCAGGGTCCGGTTCTTCAGGGCCCGCCAGGCCCCAAGGAAGATCGGCCAGGAGAGGTAGAGGAACGGCGGGGTAGCGACGACCAGGAGGACGTAGGGCATCGCCACCGGCAGGGCCGGCGCAAAAAACATCAGCGCCATCAGGACCGCCGAGGCGACGGCACCGACGACGGTCCGCCTGAGCCGGTCTTTGAGATCGGCCTCCCGCGCCTTGCGCTCGATCTCGCCGGTCTCCTCGCCTTCCGTCCCGAGGTACAGGTATCCGGCGCCCTCGATCGCAGCCCTCATCTCTGCGACGCCGACGGCCGCGGGGTTGTAGGTGACATAGGCCCGTTCGGCCCCGAGGTTCACCATCGCGGTGTGGACGCCGGGAAGCGCCTGCAGCGCCGCCTCGACCGTCTTCACGCAGGTGGCGCACATCATCCCGCCGACCTTGAGGGTGGCCCTCCCGGTGACGACCCCGTACCCAGCCCCGGCGATCGCCTCCTCGATCTCGGCCGGTGAGGCCTGGGAAGGGTCGTACTCCACCGAAGCCTGCTCGGCCCCGAGGTTCACCGAGGCGCCGTGGACTCCCTTCGTCTCTTGAAGTGCCTTCTCGACGGTGACGGCGCAGGTGGCGCAGTGCATCCCGGTCACCTTCAGGGTCTCGGTGCGGGTCTTCTCCTTCTTCTCCCCGGCCTCCATGTCCCCCCCCCCTACGATCTGCCCTGATATCAACGCTTGGTCATCTCTGCCCTGGCCGTGACGGCGCAATGGTGGGCGGCCCTGAGGGGTTCAGGTCGCCGGTACCCCCTGCTCATGGCAAGGACCAACTCGACCGCGGCGGCTTGGCCGACCAGGTGGCCAGGTGAGACATAGACCGGGCGGACACCAGCCCTGGTCCGCACCGCCCACCCCACCACTTCTCCCTCGAAAAACACCGGGGCGGCGGCGCCTCTCTCCGCGGCCGGTTCTCCAGCCTCGCCGACGAGGAGACGGTCGGCGACGCCGATGGAAGGGATGCCGAGAAGGACGCCGAGGTGCGAGGCGATCCCGCACCGGCGCGGGTGGGCGGTGCCGTGGCCGTGGACGAGGATGAGGTCGGGGGCCCGGTCAAGGCGTTCAAGGGCGGCACAGAGAGCCGGCCCCTCCCTGAAGGCGAAGAGCCTGGGGATGTAGGGAAACCGCACCTCACACACGGCCCATGCTTCGCCGACCTGTTCCAGGCCTGGAAACGAGAAGAGGACTGCGGCGCCGTAGCCCGTCGCGCCGTTGCGGGAGTAGGCGGCGTCAAGCCCGGCGACCAGGGCCGGGGCCGGCGCACCCCTGGCGACGACCCGCTGACTGAGGCGTGTCTGGAGGGCGAGGGCTGCCGCGGGTTTGTCTGGCCAGAGCGGGTGCATGAGGAGAGGTGGCGCCCCCTTCCCATAAGGGCTATCACCCCCCATGCTGAGGAGGGGGCATGAGCCTGAAGCGAGCATACTTCGCGGCCGGGTGTTTCTGGGGAGTGGAAGAGACATTTCAGAAGGTGCCAGGTGTCTTAGAGACTGCGGTCGGGTATATGGGTGGGACTGTCAACCATCCCACCTACGGCCAGGTCTGCACCGGGAAGACCGGGCATGCCGAGACGGTGGAGGTGGTCTACGACCCCGGAGAGGTCACCTATGCCGGCCTCCTCCGCCACTTCTGGGAACTCCACGACCCGACGACGCCTGACCGCCAGGGGCCAGACGTCGGTGACCAGTACCGCTCGGTGGTCTTTTATACCGATGAGGAGGAGCGGGATCTCGCCCTTGCAGAAAAAGAGAGACTCGACCGGTCAGGGAAATATCAGCGGCCGGTCGTCACCGAGGTCGTGCCCGCCGGACGGTTCTGGCGGGCCGAAGACTATCACCAGCACTATTTCGAGAAGATGCGCTGGCGTGTCAGGCCGGTCAGATGAAGAGGTGCTCGAAGAGGATCCGCACCCCGATGAAGATCAGCACTGCCCCGCCGACGACCTCGGCCCATTCCCGGTGCTTCCCGCCAAAGACCCCGCCGCACCAGAACCCGACGAGCGAGAGGACAGCGCTCACGATCCCGATGATCGCCGCCGGGACCAGCACGTTCGATCCGAGGACGGCGAATGAGAGACCGACGGCAAGGGCGTCGATGGAGGTGGCGACTCCAAGGGTCAGGAGGACGAGCGGCTTCTCGAAGGCGACCGGTTCGCCGTCCTCTCCTTTCAGACCGTCGAAGACCATCTTCCCGCCGATGAAGAGGAGAAGGAAGAAGGCGACCCAGTGATCGATCCATCCGATAAACCCGGCGAGGGCCGACCCGGCATACCACCCGAGCACGGTCATCCCGGCCTGGAACCCGCCAAAGATGAGTGCAAGGGTAACGGCGGTCCTTGCCCGGCCTTCCCTGACCGAGACACTGCCTGCGATCGAGACCGCGGTGGCGTCCATGGCCAGACCGATGGCGATGAGGAATACTGTGGGGAGGTCCATTGCCCCTCAGAGTAGGATCTGAGAGGTGATGAACCCCACTCTTCTCCCACACTTTTATCTGGGGGCGCACCGATCTCGGCCACATGCAGCAGTTGGTGGAGAGTGCGGCGCGGCTGGTCGCAGACGGAGACGCCCGTATGGAGGAGGGGGATTACGCCGGGGCGCTGGAGAGATATGATGCCGCTTTGAGGGAGGAACCGACCCATCCTGGTGCGCTGTATCGGAAAGGCCTGGTCCTGGCCGAGACCGGGCGGATCGAGGAGGGTATCGCCTGCTTCGACCGGGCACTTGCCGTCGACCCCGACCTCCCTGAGGTCTGGCTGCGGCGGGGGATGACCCTCTATTATGTAGACGAGTTCTGGGAGGCGGCCGAGAGCGCTCGCCGGGCCGTGGCGATCGATCCTGACTATGCCTATGCCTGGTACGTGCTCGGCCGCTCCCTCAAGGCGGTGGGCCACCTGCACAGCGCCCTTGCCGCCTATGACCGGGCCGCTGAGATCGAGCCTGAGAACCAGGCGGTCTGGTTCATGCGGGGGATCGTCCTGGCCCTGATGGAGCGACACGAGGAGGCGGTCAGAGACTTCGACAGGGCCATCGAATTTGACCCGACCGATTTGGATGCTCGCAAAAACGCGGCCTGGTCCCTGTACCGGCTCGGGCGGTATGAGGAGGCGCGTGAGGCCTGTGACGCCGTCCTGGAGGTCTGCCCTGAGCACGGCCAGGTGGTGTACCTGCGGGGCCTGGTGGTGCGGGCCCTGGCTGGCGAGCCTCCGGTTGAATAATATTTTGGCTGTGTAAAATCACTCATGAAGCGAGGGCATGCCTCACGCATAGAAGATGAACATGATCGTGGGTCTCCTGCTCGTGCACTGATCTGTGTTCCTCCTTCTGAGCAGGACACCCCATGGGACGACATCGCATGGCCGCCCTCTCTTCTCGTCGTGGGGTGTGAGCGAGAGCGAACATGAGAAAAATTGGCTCTGTAGAAACCCTCGCCCTTTATGGGTGCAGGCGTGACTCAACCACCTTCCCTCATGAAGCTCGCCGGGGGCGAGTGCCGCCCGGTTCCCCGGGATGAAGATTGAGCCGGGAAGGCAGATTCAAAATCCCTGAAGAGAGATTGCCGTCCACGACCTATCGTGGTGCGGGGGGTTCGGGGGGCGGCCAGCCCCCCCGCCAGAGAGAGTCATCCAGAGGGTTTCTACAGAGCCGAAAATCGAAGATTTTCTCAACTCCCTCCGGTCGTCCCCAGGGAAGACGATTGGGTCGGGAAGGCAGAGCGATGATCGTGAAGACGGGGTGCGGTTCCCCCGCCAATCTTCATCCTCGGTGACGCCGGGCCCGACATATCCCACTTAGTCAATCATATGGTGATGAGTTCATAGTCGGCGGTGCCAAGACCGATCTCCTCGCCGTAGCGCACCTGGCGCATCCCGTCGGTGTACGGGGCGACGCCCTTGAACTTGTCCTCGCCAGGGGCATAGTTA
>JAQVHG010000160.1 GCA_028696365.1 Methanofollis sp. | reverse complement strand
ATCTAACAGAATTAGACACGGTCGTCATCTTCTGTGGTGTCTCCTTCACTTCGCCGTGTGGATAGACCTGATCTGGCGGGCGGTATCCCGCCTCCTCCACAGGTGTGCTGGGCCGCATGTGCTCTCCCCTAGAAAGGAGAGATCACGGTAACGATACGACAAAGGTGTGTGAGTACCCTTTAAAGACTAGGTGATGCTTCTGATCTTCTCTTTCAGTGCAGATGCACACGCTTCCATCGAGTGCATATCCTTGAATCCAGGCAGGACCATCTTCCCTGATGAGAAGATCAGGGCGGTCCCTTCCTCACCGTGATAGATCACGCCCGGGAACTGTTCTGGTTCGTACTCCACATGCTCCATCTGCAGCGCAACGACAAGCCTGGTCAATGGGATGTCTGCCCCATATTCGTCCATGCCGACGATGTTCTTGACCTCAGGCCGCGATACCCGGGCAGGGTCGATGATGGAAGATATGAGGGCGAGGAATTCCTGATAAGACTGCTGGATATCGTCGAGAGATTTCAGACCGACAATGACATATTTTCCACTCTGGTAGATGGTGGCCTTGCCTTTGGAGAGGAGGATATAGGCGCCGTGGTATATCTCGGGGTCGTATTTGTAGGACTCGGCGGGGAGTTCAGGCAACCGCTGGAACGAGACCGGTTGGTGGAGGGTGCCTGAGCAGACGATGTTGACGATCTTCATTCCTGAAAAAAGATGGGATCTATTCCCTCAGATACTTTCCGCCGACCGGGACGAACCGGTTGGGTTTCTTGATGGTATCATAGCGATGGATATCTTTCAGTTCAAGGGCCATCCATGGTTTCTGTTTCTTCTCACCCTTTCTAACCCGATGCCCCTGCCAGTGTTCCCTGGCCTCAACATACTCCTTCACCTCTGCCTCTGTAAGAAAAATGGCATCGCCGAAGGTCTCGAAGAATACGAGGGGGTCGTCCTCAAGGAGGACGCGTGCGATCGTCGCCTCGCCGACATACCCAGTGTCCTCGTGGGACTGGTAGAAGACCAGCTTCATACCTGGCCTGAGTTCCTTGAAGACCGTGGCCGGTTTGATGAAGACGGTCTTGCCCTCCTCGAAGAAGCGTACCATGTACGCTTTGGGCACCGGAAAGGTGACACCTGTGATCTCGGTCATCTCTTTTCACTCCAGGTTCAGGATCAACTGGTAGTCCTCTTCCGGGATCGTCCGCATCGCAACCCGGATATGCCCGGTCCACATCGTCTTATTTTTGATGAACTTCAGGTCAGGTATCAGAGGTTTGAACTCGATGGGTTCGGGGAATATTTTGACGGGGCGGAGTTTGACGCGGTACGGGAAAACTTCATTGCCCATTCTTTCTGGTGTGACGAAGAGGGGCTTCAGGTCTTCGTATCCCTCTGAGACGATCTCATAGACTCCTGCAATCGCCAGGGGGAGAGTGATATCTCCATCCTTTTTCTGGGCGACGTAGATGACGATCGCATCCCCAACCTGGACGCGCTGGATGATCGACTTGTTCCGTTTTGGAATCCCCCAGATATTCTTTTTTCTGATAATCTCCCAGTTGTCGCGGTTGGAAGAGGCGAACCAGTAGGTCATATAGTAGGTAAATTGATTCCATCCTCATTAAAAATATTCTCTGAAATTTTGTATATATGTGGCTGAATATACATAGTTTTCATATCTGCTCTCATTTCCAATTTAAATGATCAAACAAGATGAAGTTTATTAATCATATTATTCGACCCAGAATAGTGAAACAGGATTTATTGCAATCAAAAATATACCATAATCTACTTATATGTTTAAGATGAAGCAATTTCTCAAATAAGACAACTCTCCGGAGGTAATAAAGGGTTTGGACAACAAAAATCAGATCAAGTATAATTTATAGGGACATTTAAACAGATTGGTCTTTGTCCAGAACGATAACATCTTCAGGGTTGCTCAAGTATTATTTTGCCAGTCTGGTTGATTCTACTGATCCCAGAGTGGAAACACAAAACGCAGATGGTATGATGAAAACTGAAAAGGAGACAGACATATCGTGCTTTGGGTTCAGCCTCGACAAAGGAGGCGCACATAATGCCCGCACTATGATGCTAGAGGATTTACGTCTTCTCTTATCATATGTCGACCAACCCACTGCCACCAAAAACGATTATCTCACGGCAATTCAGGATGATAATTGCCTGGGAAAACGCTCGGGGAAGTCAAGGACTCTCACGAAAAGGCATCTTGTCGCCCTCTATTCCCTCGATCCAGAGGTCACCCTATTTCGTGCACTTCTTTATTTCTGGAGGCGGGATGCTGAGGGGCAACCCCTTCTGGCTCTCCTGTGTGCATACGCACGAGACCCACTCCTCCGGAGGAGTGCCTCGTTTATGTTGCAGTTCACCGAAGGAGCGATCGTTACTCGCGAGGCTCTGGAAGAATATCTCGAAGACGCATACCCTGGCCGGTTCAGTAAAGCGACACTGAAATCGTCGGCGCAGAACTTGAATGGCACATGGACATCTTCCGGCCATCTGAGTGGAAAGGCGAAGAAGGTCCGTGCACGAGCGACTGCAACAGCTGGATCTGTCGCATATGCTCTTTTCCTTGGGTATCTGACGGGGGGTCGCGGTGAAGCACTCTTCGAGAGTGAGTATGCTCGTCTCCTGGACTGCCCGAAAGAACGCGCCATTGAACTGGCCGAGGCAGCATCCCGTCGCGGATGGATTGTATTTAAGCGGGTTGGGGATGTCATAGAAGTTCTTTTCCCCAATAACCTCACAGATCAGGAAAGGGAGTGGATTCGTGACCAATATTAAACAGTTGATCCAATCGTACGGCTCATACATCTCAGTGCCTTGGCGAGGCGATGTGGCACCAGATCAAAGAGTTGTATTCTGCGTGTACAACGAGAAAGACGAACTGAATCTCCGGGGCAAAATCGATGAGTTTGAGATTGTCACACGGGACTCCGGCCATGGTTGGGCGGAGTTCGATCTCACAGATACCTTTGCCGGTTGGCTCTCCGGCGAGAAATACGCAAAGAGCTACTTTCAGAGACCTGACCTTCTCTCATCTCTGATGCCCCGCTACCTCCGCTATATCGAAGAAGGATTTATAAAATTCCTCCGGGAGAATGCGGTTACCAGCAATACAGTCATTGCCCTGAAGGGTGTTGGATCTCTTTTCGGATTTCTAAAAGTCAGGGCGGTCACCGATCGCCTCGCCCCTCTTGTCGAGGGAAAGTTGCTGGTGTTCTTTCCTGGTAGTTATGAGAACAACAATTACCGGTTGTTGGACGGATATGACGGTTGGGACTACCTTGCCGTGACGATTACTGCAGATAAAAATTTTGAGTAAGGGTTGATTATGGATAATCGAGCAATTTATCAGAAAGATCCATCTACGCAGAAGATTCTGAACGATGGTGTGGCTCATGTCAATGACGATACAAGCAAGCAGGCGATGGACGTGCTCCGGTATGAACTGGAGACGTTTGTGTGCGATGGCCAGTATAAATTGGGCCTGGAACGTATCCTTGAGAGTTATCTGAAGAATCTTGAGAAACCTCAACCGGCGGTATGGGTTAGTGGGTTCTATGGGTCTGGTAAATCCCATCTGGTGAAGATGCTCCGTGCCCTCTGGGTTGACACTGTCTTCGAGGACGGGGCGACCGCACGGAGCATCGCACACCTCCCTATTGAGGTTAAGGACCGTCTGAAAGAACTCAGCACCCAGGCAAAACGCTATGGTGGACTTCATGCTGCATCAGGGACGCTGGGATCCAGCGCAGAGGGGAGTGTCAGGCTGGCACTCCTCAACATTGTCTTCAAGTCCGCAGGCCTCCCTGAGCAATACCATCTTGCTCGTTTTGTGATGTGGCTCAAGGAGAATGGCATCTATGACCAGGTCAGATCTTGTGTGGAACAGAAGGGTAATTCCTGGGATCAGGAGTTGGAGGACTTTTTTGTCTCCGAAGTGTTGTATGATGCACTCTGCCAGGTCAAACCCAAGGTGTTCCCGTCTGAGCGCAGTCCTATAGAGGTTCTCCCCAAGATCTATCCGATTGTCGAGGATGTCAGCAATGATGAGATGGTCAGAGCAATTCGGCAGGCACTATCCTATGACGGTAAGTTCCCCCTGACTCTCATTGTCCTTGATGAGGTCCAGCAGTATATCGGTGGGGATAACAAGCGGTCTGAGTTGGTTCAGGAAACGGTTGAGACCTGCTCAAAAAAGATTGGAGGGAAACTTCTCTTTATTGGAACCGGTCAGACCGCTGTGACCGGGACGTCGTATCTCAATAAACTTTCTGGTCGGTTCACAGTCCGTATTGAATTGTCTGACAGCGATGTCGAGGAGGTGATCAAGAAGGTTGTTCTTGCCAAGAATCCTCAGGCGATCTCCCCGATTGAGGAGGTCATGGACGCAAATCTTGGAGAGATCTCCCGTCACCTCGCAGGCACGTCAATCCGCCATCGGCAGGACGATAGAGACAACTTCGCTCAGATGTATCCCATTCTTCCAGTCAGGAACCGGTTCTGGGAACGTACCCTGCATATCCTTGACCTGACCGGTACCGAGAGCCAGCTTCGGAATCAGTTGAGTATGGTGCATAAGGCCATCCAGACCAATCTGGATGATCCTCTGGGAGTTGTAGTCCCGGCGGATTTCCTCTATTTCGATATGGCAGACAAACTGCTTCAGTTCCATATCCTGCCCCGTAAAGTGCATGAGAAGACGATGAGTTGGTACAAGGGATCAGATGACGAGAAACTGATGGCGCGAGCGTGTGGCCTGGTGTTTCTGATCAACAAGTTGGCCGACAACAACAATGAAATCGGAATTCGGGCAACGGTTGATACTCTTGCCGACCTGATGGTCGAGGATCTTTCTGCAGGGAGCAGTGGGTTACGCAATCGGCTTCCAGGGCTTCTGGAAAAATGTGATCTGCTCATGAAAGTCGAGGATGAGTATCGTATTCAGACTGAGGAGAGTACGGCCTGGAATGACGAGTTCTCAAGTCAATACAATGTTCTGAGCCATGACGATGCTAAAATCGAAGTCGAGCGCGAGAGTCGTATCAGAAAGATGTTCGGCGAGAAGGTGAAGATTCGCTCCCTGTCACATGGCGTGTCGAATGTAAGCCGTGAGATATCCCTGGTATTTGATACTTCTCTCCCTGATGACTCTGAGGAGAAAATCTGTGTCTGGGTCAGAGACGGCTGGAGTGTTGATGAGAACTTTGTTCGGGCAGACGCCCGCCAGGCAGGGAACCAGTCGCCGACGATCTATGTCCATATTCCAAAGCGTTCGGTGGATGACCTGCGCCATCAGT
>JAQVHG010000159.1 GCA_028696365.1 Methanofollis sp. | reverse complement strand
CCTCGATGGTGTGGGTGCCGGCCGGGAGGAAGAAAGCGTTGTCTCCGTCGGTCGCGGCCATCGCACGGGGTGCGAACGAGTCGGCGGGCCGGGTGGTGTTCACCCCGTCGACATAGACAAACCCGCCAGGGCCAGAGGCGCGGAGCAGCACGGTGCCGCGGTCCCCGTCGTACATCAGTGGGAGATAGTCGGTGCCAAAGAGGGTGTTGTCGTCCTCGTCAGTGCCAAAGAGGATGGACTCGCTGTTGTTGATGGGCAATGCCTGATCACAGATCCCGTCGAAGTCGGCGTCCGTCCCCCACTCAGAGATGTTCTGCTCTGGGTCACGCAGCCAAAGGTTGCCACCGAGGTACGGCCCGCCGGCGATGTTTGTGCCGGGCGTGCGGGTGGTGTTGAGGACGGCGCTTGATTCAGATGCATAGATGTTGGTGGGGTTGTCGAGGCGGCAGTTGGCGAGCATGACACCCGCACACTCCGAGAAGCATGCCCCGCCGCCGTCCTGGCTGGCGGTGTTGTTGGTGAAGAGGGAAGAGACGATGGCGGCGGCATCACACCCCACGATGTATGCCCCGCCGCCGAAGAGTCCCCTGTTGTCAGTGAAGGCGGTGGCGGTGATGGTGGCGTTATCGCACCCGCCGATGTTTGCTCCGCCGCCGTGTCGTGCGCTGTTGCCGGTGAATGAGGCGTTGGTGATGGTGAGATTATCACATCCTCCAAAGAGTGCCCCCCCGCCTGACCACTTTGTTGCTGTATTGCCGGTGAAGGTGGTGTTGGTGAGGATGGCATTCTCGCACCCAATGAAGCGTGCCCCCCCGCCGTCCGACCACGCCTTGTTGTTGATGAATGAGGTGTTAGTGAGAGTGATGTCATCGCACGAGGTAAAGTCTGCCCCGCCGTAACTCCCCCGGACGCTGTTGCCGGCGAAGGTTACGTCGGTGAAGACGGCATTATCGCAGTCGTAGAAGAATGCCCCCCCGGCGTTGCCCGCGCGGTTGTTGGTGAACGTGACGCCGGTAAACACCGCGTTCCTCGACTCATTGAAGTACACCCCGCCGCCCTCGGCGTCAAGCACGCCGTTGGAGGTGAAGGCGGTGTCGGTGAACGTGGCGTCCTGGCATCTCCATACGTATGCCCCGCCGCCGCAGCACCCTGCGGAGTTGTCGGTGAACGCCGTCCCCTCCACCAGGAGGTCGTCGACGTACACGGCGTAGAGCGCACCGCCGAATAAATGGGGCGTATAGTTCCCGCCCGCCCGGTTCCCGGTGAAGGTGCAGTCGGTGACGGTAAGGCGCTCCAGAGGAGCGCCTGCATCTCCGGCGGCACGGATCCCGGCGCCGCGGCTGTCATCATACTTCAACCAGGTCCCTGAGATGTTGAGGTCGAGGAACGCCGCGTTGTCGGCGGTGACGGTGAAGGTCGGTGCGGTGTTTGAGATGTTGGTGATGAGCGGTTGCGCGGGCGAACCTTCCCAGCGTTTCACCGTCACGTCTGCTGCGTCGATGGCGATTCCGCCCTCGTAGGTGTGGTTCTCCACGCCCCAGATATGGACAGTGTCGCCTGCACCGAGGTCGGTGATATTCAGGAGACTGGTGACGTTCTCATAGGCGTGGGGGTTGCCGGTGCCGGGCACCAGCGAGACGTACCAGTCCCTCGGGTGTGTGCCCGGGGGTGGATCGGCCATGACGACCGCCGGCGGGGTGGTCTGGGTGGGTGCGGCGGTGATGTTCGCCTCGGCGACTACCTCGACCGCGGTGGTGTTTGTGACAGACGCACTCTCGTTGACGGCGGTGAGGCCGACGGTGTGGGTGCCGGGTTCAAGGAACGTATGGGTGAAGATCGATTTGTTCTCTGCCGCCGCAACCCCGTCGACCGTCCAGGTCCAGAGGTCGACCGCAAGCCCTGCGGCGGCGCCCGAGAACCTGACCGTCAGCGGCACCTGGCCGGCAGACGGATCGGCGACGAGCGCAAGGTCAAGTGCAGGGGCGGTTGTATTTGTTGTATCTGTCGTGTTCGTCGAATTTGTGAGATTCACAGGCGATACAGGATGTGCTATAGTTTCAGGTACCTTCGCGTCCTCTTCGCCACCTGCGACCGGCAGGACAAGAGCGATCAGGACGGTGAGCAGAACGAGAAAAACAACTCCTTTTTTTCCAGAGGGGGGGATTGTGTTCATTTCATGCCTCCTCGACAACCAGAAGACACCGCCATCATCGATCAGATGCCGATGCTCCCGTTGGCACGTATAAATTAGCGGTAATTAATTTTAATATTTGTATAGTTTACCGCATAGCAATAAAATGCCCATATGAAATCTGAAGTTCGATTTATTTTTTCAGGATGACCAAAACAGGATTCAAGATCCCCACGGGCCATCGAATCCGCAGCACCGCACGGAGAAAGACCAGGGATCTGCCGGCCACAATAGATGCCACTCACGAGATCTGACCTTCACGCTCCCTCTCTCATTCGCCAATGAAAGGAAGGGCTCAGGCATACGCGATGAACATGATCGTAGGGGGAGAGATAAGAGTCTGTGATTGAGGGGGAGGGCGATCAACCCTCCACATCACCCTCCTCGACCTCGACGGTCACCGATTCGGTCGTGCCTGCGGCGACCTCGACCGACGCCCGACCATAGGTCGTCGCTCCCACCACCTCGATGGTGTGGGTGCCGGCCGGGAGGAAGAAGGCGTCGGCACAGGGTGCGGACGAATCGACAGCCCGGGTGGTGTTCACGCCGTCGACATGGACATACCCGCCGTACGCCGAGGGGCGGACCAGCACGGTACCTCGGTCCCCGCCGTACACCAGCGGGAGATGATCGGTACTGAAGGTCTCGATGGTCTGCGCCTGGTCGCAGATCCCGTCGAAGTCGGCGTCTGGACCCCACTCAGAGATGTTCTGCTCAGGGTCCTGGAGCCAGAGGTTGCCGCCGAGATACGGCCCGCCTGCGATGTTTGTGCCGGGCATGCGGGTGGCGTTGAGGACGGCGGTGGAAACATATCCAAAGATGTTCTGGAGGTTGTCGAAGCGGCAGTTGACGATGGTGGCGTCATCACACCAGATGATGTACACCCCGTCGCCGTCGGAGTGTGCGAGGTTGGCGATGAAAGAGGTGGCGGTGATGGTGGTATTCTCACACCAGATGAAGTGTGCCCCACCGCCGTTCCCCGGTCCACCGTCGCTCCCTAATGCGCTATTGTTGATGAAGGTGGTGGCGGAGATGGTGGCATTCTCGCACCAGATGAGGTCTGCACCGCCGCCGGATTTTGCGGTGTTAGTGGTGAAGGACGTGGTGGTGACGGTGGCATCGTCACACCTGGTAAGGTGTGCACCGCCGCCGTCAAATTGTGCGGTGTTCCCGATGAAAGTGAGATTGGTGAGCGTGGCGTTATTGGAACCTGAGATCTCTACCCCGCCGCCTGACCATTGTGCGGTGTTCTCGGTGAAGGTGAGGTCGGTGAGTGTGGCGAGATCGCACCAGAGAAAGTGTGCCCCGCCGCTGCTGTGGCCGGCGGCGTTGGTGGTGAAGGAGGAGGCGGTGACGGCGGCATTCTCGCACCATCTAAGGTGTGCCCCGCCGCCGGCCTCTGTTGCAGTGTTGTTGATGAAGGACGTGGTGGTGATGGTGGCATCATCGCAGTTCTCAAACCATACCCCGCCGCCGTCCCATAGTGCGGTGTTGGCGGCGAATGTCGTTCCTTCTACCAGGATGTCGTCGACATATTCGGCAAAGACTGCACCGCCGCATGTTATATCCCCTCCAACGGCGTCGGCCGCACCGCAGCATGATTTCTTCTCTTCAACGGTGTTCCTGGTAAAGGTGCAGTCAAGGATGGTGAGGCCCTTCAGAGGGGTTTTTACATCTCCGATGGCATAGACCCCAGCACCGTTGCCGTTTTCCAGGCGGTTGCCGGAGATGTCAAGGTCGAGGAAGGTGGCGTGGTCGGCGGTGACGGTGAAGGCGGGGGTGGTGTGCGAGGTGGTGGTGACGAGCGGTTGTGCAGGCGAGCCCTCCCAGCGTTTCACCGTCACGTCTGGTGCGTCGATGGCGATCCCGCCCTCGTAGGTGTGACCCTCCACGCCCCAGAGGTGAATGGTGTCGCCCGCACCGAGGTTGGTGATCTCCAGGAGGCTGGTGAGGTTCTCATAGGCGTGGGGGTTGCCGGTGCCTGGCACCGGCGAGACGTACCAGTCTCTTGGGTGGGTGCACGGAGGCGGGGCGGTCTTTTTGGGGATCACAATTGTTGCACACGCGATGGGCTCGGTGAAGGACTCCCACACGCTGAGTTTGGAAGCGGGGACGATCGTGAAGTTCTCAAGCGGCGGGAGTGACGGACACGTCTCAGGCGAACACGTCTCTGACGGCCCTGCGCCCTCTTCACCGGCGGCGACCGGATGGACGAGAATGATCAAGGCGGCGAGCAGAACGAGAGAAACCACTCCTTTTTTTCCAGAAAAATGGACCGTATTCATTTCAGACCTCCTCGACAGCAGCATGACGGCGTCGCCGGGTATGGTGGGAACGCCGTTCCCATCGATCTGGTGAGATTCGCGAAAATGGATTTTGATATTTATATATTTTTTTGATTTCCGCCAGGCCGTCATGACAGGATCAGATCGCGCATTGATCTCCTGGTATCGGGCCTGAAGAGATTCACGAGCGTCGATGGCCGGGAAATGAACGGCATGCCAGGGGAGGGCCGGGGCCTCCCGCACCAGATCCATCCTATTCCTCCCCCGCACCGTCCTGGGGGATCACGGGGCCTCCCGGCCCCATGATCCCCCCTCATGGCGAATGGAGGGAGCGGCAGACCCCCGAAACAATCGACAATCACCATCAGCCATCCCCCACCTATCGCCACGCCAGGGGAGCGGGGGCACTCGTCCCCCGGTGAGAGACGGCCATACACTATTCATGAAGATTGAAGCAGACGGCAGACACTCGATCCAAATTAGATGAGCCCCCACCAGGTCCACCTCTCAGTCATCCCCCACCACTCGCCCCCGGCGGATGATGGGAAAACACTCACCTGATCCTCCTCGGTCTCCTCCTCATGAAGATTGACCGAGGGAGGCAGACGGCGGATCAGAAAAGAGCGAACCCCGCCACACCCGCACGTATATATCCGCCGACGAGGAGTGAGAAGTATGAAACTGCGTGTCGTGTTGGAACCGAGCGACGAAGGGGGGTATACCGTCTATGTCCCCAGTCTTCCGGGGTGTATCAGCGAGGGCGACACCAGGGAAGACGCACTCCGCAATATCAGGGAGGCAATCGACCTCTACCTGGAGACGGTCGAGGACGACTGTGTCCTGAGCGAGAATGCCGAGCAGATCGAGAGCGCGGTATGAACAAAGTGCCGGGCCTCAATTATGACAGAATCATCACCGC
>JAQVHG010000158.1 GCA_028696365.1 Methanofollis sp. | reverse complement strand
GATGAAGATAGGACGGAGAAAGCAGAAGAGGGAATTATTCAGAAGGGATGGCTCTGTAGAAACCCTCACCTATCGTGTAGAGGAGGTGCGTGTCACCCACCTTCCCACCCCTTTGGCCTGGGGCGCAGCCCCCCACCAGAGAGATTCATCAAGAAAATTTCTACAGAGCCTATTTTTCAAAGAATCGCTAGATTTTCATCTTATATACACTTCTCAAGAGTTATATTTCCATTACCTACGTCCCTCCTCTCTAAATCCCCAATCTGGACCGTACCCAGCAAACGCAGGTAGGAAGTTTCCTTCCCCCGCCGTCTGCCAGAATTTATCATTTGTATTCCTCCCATAAATTCAAAATCAGGAGTTTTTTAAACAATATCTCCGCCATATTATTATTGAGACCATTCGGCACCTATAAGCCCGATTACGGTTAATCTCTAAAGGGTAACTGGTGAATCCAAATGACCAATAAGAACCCCTTTGAAAACGTCAAGAAGCAGATCCACTCATGTACCGAGTTCCTCGGGATCCCCCCCAATGTCGAGGAGTTCCTCATGACCCCGATGCGCGAGATCCACGTCGCCCTCCCGGTACGGATGGACGACGGCACCGTCCGCGTCTTCCAGGGCTTCCGTGTCCAGTACAACTATGCCCTTGGCCCCGCAAAGGGCGGAATCAGGTTCCACCCCAATGAGACCGTCGACACCATCCGCTCGCTTGCAGCCCTGATGACCTGGAAGTGTGCGCTCCTCGCCCTCCCCCTCGGAGGCGGCAAGGGCGGCATCATCTGCAACCCCAAGGAACTCTCAGAAGGCGAACTCGAACGCCTGAGCCGTGCCTATATCAGAGCGATCTACAAGGAAATCGGCCCCGAGTGCGACGTCCCGGCCCCTGACGTCTACACCAACGCCCAGATCATGACCTGGATGATGGACGAATACTCGACCCTTGTCGGCCACAATGCCTGCGGGGTCATCACCGGCAAGCCGCTCCTCCTCGGCGGCTCGGCAGGCAGGGGCGACGCCACCGCCCGCGGCGGCTGGTATGTCCTCAGAGAAGCAGCAAAGGACCATGGGATCGACCTCACCCAGGCAAAGATTGCAATCCAGGGCTTCGGAAACGCCGGGTCGAACGCCGCCACCCTCGGCAAAGAACTCGGGTGCACCATCGTTGCAGTCAGCGACAGCCACGGTGCAGTCTACAACGAAGAGGGGCTCGACCTCAAGAAACTCGCTGCGCACAAAGCGAAGACCGGCTCGGTCAAGGACTTCGAGGGCGCCGAGACCATCACCAATGACGACCTCCTCGCTCTGAAGGTCGACATCCTCATCCCGGCAGCGCTCGAGAACGCTATCAATGAGACGAACGCCGACAAGGTCCAGGCGACGATCGTCGGGGAACTTGCAAACGGTCCGATCTCACCTGAAGGCGACGCGGTCCTCTTCAAGAAGGGCATCACCGTCATCCCCGACTTCCTCTGCAACTCTGGCGGTGTGACGGTCTCGTACTTCGAGATGGTCCAGAACTTCTCCCTTGACCGCTGGGAGGAGGCCGACGTCCAGGCCCGTCTCGGCAAGAAGATGACCCGCGCCTACCATGAGGTCGCTGAGATCGCCAAGGAGCACGGCATCTCCATGCGTCAGGCCGCCTATTCTCTCTCCATGAAGCGCGTCGTCGACGCCATGAAACTGCGTGGCTGGGTCTAAGCCGATCTATCAGGCATACAATTCCACGCACTCTTTTTTTCCTGGAAGATGAAGAATCTCTGAACCGATCTCCTCATCCTCAGAGATTCTGAACTCATCCACCTGATTGGTCGAGGATGACACAGACCAAGAGCATATCCCACCACTCCCCTGGGGAGGAACACACCCTCCACCTGTCAACCAATATTGAAAAAAACGGGCTTTGTAGAAATCCTCTTGATGAATCACTCTGGCGGGGGGCGTGCCGCCCCCCAAACCCCCCCGCGAGCGATAGGCGGTGGACGGCATTACGCTCTTCATGACGATTGATTGTGCCTTCCCGGTCCTATCTTCATCCCGGGGGTCCGGGGGCAGAGCCCCCGGCGAGAAGATGGGGGAAGGCGGTTGAATCGCGCTCACACCGAGAATTGGTAAGGGTTTCTACAGAGCCTAAAACACGATAAATATTCAGACCATATCCTTGAGGTGTGTTTTGACTTCATATTAAAATCTACAAGCCCCTATTTTCAGACATTCGAAAAGATCCTCTGATCAAGGACTGGCGTCTGGTCCTCACACCTTCCCACCACACCTCTCTCATCCTCCTCTGATCGCAGGACTTTTTTGCCGGTGTGTTTCACCATAACCCAGGTGAATCAGTTCGATGAAACGCCTTACCTGGGAAACAAGGCTCGGGATCTTCCTGGTCCTGGCAAGTGTTGCGATCTACACCGTGAAATTCCTCGTCTTCGGCGCCCCTGAGAACACCTACTACTACATCTTCAATGCCCTGGGCTTCCTCCCGATCAATGTCCTGCTCGTCACGCTCATCTTAAACCAACTCCTCACCGTGCGGGCACGACGTGACAAACTCCAGAAATTGAATATGGTCATCGGGACTTTCTTCTCAGAGGTTGGGACCAATCTGCTTGTCAGGCTCTCAGACCGCGACGCTGGCCTTGAGACGATCCGCTGCGACCTCGTGGTCAGGGACGACTGGTCTCCAAAGGAGTTCGAGGAGGTGCGGGCCTGTCTAGCCAACCACCCCCATGAGGTGAGGGTGGACGCCGACGAACTGGATGCGATCCGGACATTCTTGATCCAAAAACGCCCCTTCCTCCTGCGCCTCCTCGAAAACCCCGTGCTCCTCGAACACGAACACTTCACCGAAGTGCTGCGGGCGGTCTTCCACCTTGCCGACGAACTCGAACGGCGCGACGACCTTGCACACACCCCTGCAACCGACCTCGCCCACCTGAACGTCGACGTCAACCGTGCCTACCGCCTCCTGGTCGTGCAGTGGCTCGACTACATGGCCTATCTCAAAGAGCACTACCCGTACCTCTTCTCCCTTGCGATGCGGACCAACCCCTTCGACGAGAACGCCTCGCCGGTGGTACGGGGGTGAGAGGGAAGTAGGAAAAAAGGGCTCTGTAGAAAACCTCGCTAATTCTTGGTGCAAGCGTTATTCAATCGCCTTCCTCCATCTTGTCGCCGGGGGCGCTGCCCCCAGACCTCGGGGACGAAGACAGGGCCTGGAAGGCACAATCAATGACCATGAAGAGCGCACTGCCATCCCCCGCCTATCGCTCGCACGGGGGGAGGACCGGGGGGCGGCAAACCCCTCGCCAGAGAGATCCATCCAGAGGATTTCTACAGAGCCGAAAAAAGAGCAGACCTCTGAAAAATAGCCCTGAAGAAATCCTCTTTCCTGATCTTTGTGCGGGGAGGACCGGTCGCTCGAAGATGAGCGGTGGATGATAACCCCCTCTTCAGGCTCTTTCCCCTCCTCTTCGAGGGGTGACGATTGAGAAAGAGTCGCTCACACTCTGAAACGCTGTTCAGAACAAAGATCAATCGCGTATGTGCGGGTCCTGAGGTTTCTGTCTGCTTTTACAGGATCCTTTCCACGTCATATTTTCGTCTCACCAGTCAGGAGGCCGTGCCCCATGTGCGGATGGTATAGGGGTGGATGGGAGGAAAGCGATCAGAACATTACTCTGACAGATCTATGAAGGTCTCTTCATATCGCCGAATATTGAAGAATACGCCTCTCACCTGCTCCTCCCGCCTCTCGACCCGTTCCATCGCCGCGCCGGGGGCCCGGGGGCGGCACGTCCCCAGGCAGAGGGACCGCCGCCCTGCTCCACCTCTGAAGTGAGTCCGGCGATCACCTCAAAGATTATCAGGAAAGAGCACAGATCCCGGCTCGGGGGACGTACCAATCGAAACCAACACCGACAGGCAGCGGACGCTCATCATCTCGAACAGACTCCCATACAGCATCCATCAGGACGGCGAGAAATGGAAGGTGGAACCAAGCATCGGCGGCCTTGCAACCGGACTCGCCTCCTATTACCAGGAGCACAACTGCGCCTGGATCGGATGGCCCGGCCTCGACACAGGGAGTCTCGGCGACGAAGGGATGCGTACCGTCGCCGATCTCCTAGAAGAACGAGCATGCATCCCGGTATTCCTCGACGCCAACGAGGTCGAGGCCTACTATGACGGCTTCTGCAACTCCACCATCTGGCCCCTCTTCCATTATTTCCATACCAGCAGCACTTGGGACCGCACCTCATGGGAGACCTATCTCAAGGTGAACCAGGCCTTCTGCGAGGCAACCGTCAAGGAGTACCGGCCAGGCGACATCATCTGGGTGCACGACTACCACCTCCTCCTCCTCCCGGCCATGCTCCGTAACGCACTCCCGAAGGCCACCATCGGGTTCTTCAACCACATCCCCTTCCCGTCCTACGAGATCTTTAGGATTCTCCCCTGGCGCAAGGAGATACTCGAAGGCCTCCTCGGTGCCGACCTCATCGGGTTCCATACCTTCGACTATGTCCGCCACTTCACCGACAGCGTCCGGCGGGTCCTGGGCTACCAGCATACCTCAGGCGAGATCCTGACCGGCAACCGCATGGTGAAGGTGGACACCTTCCCGATGGGCATCGACTATAGCAGGTACTCGAAGGCAGTCGAAGAACCAGGAGTCAGGGAGGAAGCGACACGATTGCGCCGGAAGTACGGCGGCAGACGGGTCATCCTCTCTTTCGACCGTCTCGACTACACCAAGGGGATCCCACAGCGCCTGCAGACCTTCGACCTCTTCCTCCAGCGTCACCCTGAGTACAGAGACGAAGTGGTCCTCGTCGTCGTCGCCGTCCCGTCCCGCACTGCGGTCCACAAATACCAGAGCCTCAAGCGGCAGGTAGACCAAATGGTCGGCGAGATCACTGGGCGGCACGGCACCATCGACTGGGCCCCAGTCAGGTACCTCTACGACATCCTCCCCTTCGAGACACTCGTCGCCCTGTATCTGATCGCCGACGTCGCCTTTGTCACCTCCCTTCGAGATGGGATGAATCTGATGGCCAAAGAATTCGTGGCCACCAAACACGACGGGCTCGGCGTCCTGATTTTGAGCGAGATGGCCGGCGCCGCCGCCGAACTCGGCGAAGCAGTCATCGTCAACCCTTTCAACACCGAAGAGATGGTCGCCGCCCTCGAAGAGGCCCTGACCATGCCCGAGAACGAGCAGGTGCGGCGGAACCGCTGGATGCAGGAACGGCTCAGGCGCTACCATGTGCTCCAATGGGCCACCGACTTCACGCAACGTCTTGAAGCCACAAAGACACGACAGAGAGAACTTGAGGCCTCGCTTCTCTCGACCGAGCAGAGGGAGAGGATGATCCAGGACTATCGGGCGGCAAGGCGGCGACTTCTCCTCCTCGACTACGACGGCACC